>NZ_JARVCN010000458.1:0-2152 GCF_038442745.1 Crocosphaera sp. Alani8 | reverse complement strand
TTGGAGAAGCCCGCACTGTAACGGTACTCCGTTCAGTGTCGGGAGTCGTCACGAGAGAATCCATCTATTTATTATCAATTTGATGGGGATAATTCTGCTACCAATTTCCCAGATTATGGGACTTTTTCGTCTGATTTAATACTACATAGTTCAAATACTTCTGTAGCCCCTTTATACGCTACTACAAATGGAGCTAGAGATTTTGGAGGAGTTGGTTTATCTCATGGGTACAATTCAAGCCTGTTCGTTGCCCCCGCACAGAATTACAGTTATGAAATAATATTTTCGACAACATCTACTAACGTTGGTATTTGCGAGTTTAACAGTGATTCCTCAGGAAATGGAGGATCTTGGGACAGATCTTTGAACGTTACCTCTTCCGGGCAATTAGAGTTTTACTATTTCTCAGGTGGTTTTAGATACCTAACAAGTCCACTCACTTATAATGATGGGAATCCACATCATGTTGTGATAACACACCAATCCAATAATCCGAAGATGTATGTCGACGGGGTTGAGGTTGCTTCTGGTATTGGGAATACTGCTCAGTATTTTGCCCTTATTCTAATTGGATACTCTAAAAATAATGGGAATAATTTTGTAGGAACAATAGACGAATTTGTCTACTATATCAACAGAGTTTTAACCCCTCAAGAAATTGCAGATCGCTATGCCTTGTTGACAAGCTAGTATCAAAAGAAAGAGGCAGAAAAAATCCTTGCTTCTTTCTTCAAAGGAAAAACAGTATGCTTTTTAGTTTCTATTTTATTTATCACCCCAGTCTCTAAATCAATCTTGTAGGTGTTAACGTTTATTGTAGTTTTTGTACTTAGACTTTTTTCTAGATTAGAGTTATCTTGAGAAACATCATTTTTCACTGTGTAAATTGTATTTCCGACTAAGGTAGAGTATTTTTTAGTTAAACTAAACTGTGCCAATTCAAAACGGCTTAAGTCAGCTAAGTCTGTAATTTTAACAACTAAATTACCTTCATCTCTTAGTAATACCAAATAGTATTCATAAGATATATCCCGTCCTAAAAAACTATTAAGTCTTGTCTCATCATCTTGTTTAAAAATATAGTTATAATAAATAAAACTTGTCTTTCCATTATTAAGAATTGTTGGACTTTTTATTCGTGTATATCGACGGGGTTGATCAACATATAAATTATCAATTTCCCCTCCAACCGCCTCCATAGAAAATGGTAACGGATGCCCCCTAAAAATATAATTTCCACTACCCGTCCGATGGTAAGCACTAGACCTGTGTTCTGTGCCTCCTTTGTCCCTATTAGCAATATTATTCTGGAGAGCATATTCAGTGTGGAAAATATCAACGTAACTGATATTTAATTCCTCTTCTTCTGTCCCAATACTAGACAAATTCAGAGTGGTAAATCCTAACTGTTCGGGTTTATCATTAGAAGGATAATCAGCAGAAAAGACATAATCATTGGTGTTTAATATATCATCTCTCGACCCATCTACAGTAGAAGAATCAAAACCAAATCTTTTACTAACTCGATAATAAGGAGCCTCTAAACTATAATACCAAACATCCGCAGTGTAGAAAAAAGTTAAGTGTCTAGCTGTGGTAAAAAAGTTAGAATAATTATCGGGTATTAAAGTATTTTCTGGTAATTCATAATTAATAAACCGTCCCGATGGTTCTCCAGTAAAATCAATAAATGTGAGCGAGCTAACATCTTCACTTATTATACTTTCTTTAAAGTTACCACTAACTGAGATAGAATTAATAGGACTCAAAATATCATCTGCCAAGGTAGGAAAAGTGTAGTTTATAGGGAAATCTACAACAGGTCTAGGGACTTCTGGCAAAGCATTTAAGCTAGTACCAACCCCACTATCAAGGTCAACCCTAAAATTATTCCCTGGTGTCGCTTCACTTGTCCCCCAGGCGTTCATTACAGTTTGCTCATAGTTCCCTTGTGTCCCTAAATCAAGGCGTACTCTAATATCAGCATCATCCAATAGAAATTCACTATCAATTGAAGCCTGACCATACCCTTTATAGTTCATCGCTCTTGTATAATCACCATCATATACTTGCGCTCTACCATTAGTAACACGGGTATTGACATCCTCACCGCCCTACGCTCCGCTAAAGAACGGTGATTCCCTAAAACAAG
>NZ_JARVCN010000457.1:0-20869 GCF_038442745.1 Crocosphaera sp. Alani8 | reverse complement strand
ACAACAAAAAGCAATAGAAATGTTAAGTATTTCTTCTATTTGTACCCAGTAAAGATCCCTCGCTCATTCGGTGTATCCCTTATACAGCATACGTTATGGGGTTTTGTCAAAGGGGAAGTTCAGATATAGGTTGAGATATTTTGAGTGGTTAGACCATGTTTTGCATTTTTTGACGAGGGAGTTCATTGATTACGGTAGAAGTTTCATTACAGTTTTGATATTTGATTAAGTTTGCTAGTTCCTGTAATTGGCTTATGGCCTCGGCTCCTTCTAACTTCATTAATTCGCGATCATCTCTCATTTCTGTCCAAGTAATCCCATAGTCAGATACGAGAAATCGAATTAGATGATCTTTCCCTAAGCTAACCATAAAAGAAGCACTATTCATTTCTCCACCACAGGTATAGCAAGAAGCTAAGTAACCGCGATTTTCTAGGACAACTGCTAACGCTTGCAAATTCATAACTAAGTCCCTGACAAAGTCACGATGTTGTTGAGCTAATCGAGTAAACACGTATTTTCCTCCTGATAACACTTCTTATTATAAAACCTTAATACTTTTTTAAGATTTCAATCTTGACAATATAAGGAACAATTTAATGTAATCTAAGCAAAGTCATAAGATAAACTCATCACTGAATAGGCTAACCTAGTTTTTTCTCATTGCCTAGTATCGAGAAATACACTTTAAGACTTATCCTATTTTCTTTAGATTTTAAATCATCTTTTGAAAACGCAACAAGCCTAGTAAAATAGACCTTTTCACGGAAACTAAAGTTTCATATCAAATAAATATTTAAGTTAGAAATTTTATATTTATTATTCTTATGATTACGATTGATAATAGTGATTATATTCTTGATGACTATCTCAATCACTTGGCAAGTTAGTCGTCTTTTGCTAGACTCCATCGGTAATTGGTTGAAAAAATAACTCGACCATGTATCTGTTGTTGAGGGGTTTATGAAGGTTTCAAATTCTCGTCCTTGGTTATTTATTTTAGAATTTATGCTAATCACCAATGCTATCGCAACTTCTGCTGGTGTCGGGTTTGGCATGGCATTACGTTTAGGAAAACCACAGGCTTCAGGTTCAAGCGTACTACATTCCAAACAATCATTTCCCCCTCGACAGGATTGGCCTGTGGGAAATTTTTCTCACCATTAATAATAAATAAGCTCTCATCTAAGCTAAGATTAGAAAGTATCATTAATTAGTTTTTGTGGATGGAAATATTAACATCTCTAGGTTTCTCAACATACACACAGTGGGCTACTGTTGCAACATTTTTCTTTCTATTGTTAACTATTGTTGGGTTTATTTTTCAGTGGGGAATTCGTTTTAGGTTAGTTGGAATTACTAGCTTTATGGTAGTTTTAACCGTAGGTTTGTTCGGGTTAGGGTTAGGTTTGTTTGAACGGACAGAAATTCCTGGAGCTATACGTTTTACCCGCGTTTATGATAACGGAGGTAATCAGGTTGTGATTATAGTAAAGCCTTCAGTTACAGAAACACAATTAAAAGCCACTTTGGAACAGGCGGCTAATGACTATTTTTCTTATGGTAGAACGGCGGGAGTGGATAATAAACTGACCATTCGTGCTAGAACAATGGTTCATCCTGAAATTGGTCAGAGTTTACCTTTATACATAGGGCAAGTAAAACGATCGTTATCAGTTAAAGATGATGACAGCATGGAAATTGATATTTTTAGTGATCAATTTAATCAATTATCTAAGTATAGAGAAATGACTAGGGGTTGATGGTAGACAATCTAATTCTATCTTGATCGAAAGATATTCTTTGAGACCCTATTTTAACCTTAGCTTTCATTCCCGACCCTATAATTTCTAATACAGGTGGAGATTTTCTTTGTACTGTCATAACTACAAAAAATTCTTGTCCTCCTGTTGCAACAATCTTAGTGTTTTCTTCAGTTATTTCTGTGGTAATTTTAACTGATTCTGGAACAATAAATGTCCCTTTCATAGTTGATTTATTTTCACCTTCAATAATAAAAGTATTATCTTTAACCGTTACATTCCCTGCGGTGTGCATGATCCAAACTTTTTCTTTAAATTCTTCAACTTCGTTGTTGCCAATAAAACGGTCAACCAAAACGAACAAACCAGGAACTCCAGATGATTTACTATAATCCACAGCAAAAGAACGCAAACCAGCAATACCCACTGACGAATTACCTTTTTTAAGCTGGTTTCTATTAGTTTGTAGAGAGACAATTCCAGAACCATCAGGATTTGAGACAAAAAAGATAGGTTTAGAGGTCTTCCAAGGAGAAGTTTTCGGTAAGATGACAACATTTTCTTCTTGCCATTTATTAAAAGACTGGCCAGCTTTTGCCCAAGTTTCTCCTAACCCAGAGATACGAAAACTGCCCACATCAGGATAATGCCAAGTTCCTCCGAGTAACTCTTTCTTTAAATAAATATTTGTCACAAAATCAGCTTCATTTTTCCATTGATTTCTGAAGTTGTAAAAACCTTTCCTCCTATCAACGAAATTATGATTAAATAGTTCCACAGGATTTTGATAATTGTAATTATTTTTTTGATTATAAAAAGCTAAAATAAAAGGAGCATGATAAGGCATTTTAATTCCAAAACTTTGATCCCCTTCAAGTCCTAGATGTTTTTCAAAAATTGGAATAATTGCTGGTAAAAAATCTTTAGGGAGAGTTCCCAAACTAGTAGAAAAAAGAGCAGAACCTGCATAGTAACGATGTCTTCCATAACTATTGAGATTTAATTCACCATTATTAGAGATAATCCGCATTATGTAGTGGGGTAATATTTGTTGTACATGAGAACCTTTAACTAAATCTTTTCCCATTACATTTCTGTAAGCTTGTAAAAAAGGAAATATGGTTAAAATTAAGGGTTCAGTAGTGTAATGATCTCCCTCAGTTCCAAAACCGTAATCGCCGATTGCAGTGGTTAAGTATCGTTTAATATTACGTTCTGCCGTTCTCATATGGTGATAAATTTCATCATTAGATATATTGGGTTCATTTAGAATAGCTAAAGCTGCTAATCCGGCTGCTCCTCTAGCTCTTGCATTCCAGTTACTAGCGGCATTACTATTCCAACCATTACCAGGAGAATCTCCTTTTACCAATTGTTCTGTTTGTGCCACTAACCAATTGGTAACCTTAGTGACTTTATTTTGATCCCAAAGGGGGTAACAGAAATCATAAGCCAGAGCAACACCTGCTACAATAGGAGAGTGTTCTAATAATCTTTTTCCAGGATTTTTTAGGGATTTTTCTACTATTTGCCATCCTTTATCAGCCAGATATTTATTGTCATTAACTAAAGCTAAAAAACAGTACCCAGATGCGTGATACCCACCAGTTGGTACATATCCTTGATAATGAATTGGTTGTTCTAAAGTTTTTTCTAGTTGTTTAATAATTGCTTGTCCTTCTGGAGTTTTTATAGCTTCTTTCAATGAGGGTAATTCGTGTTTGCGAAAAACTAAACGAGGATGTTCTTGAGGAGATAAAGGTTCATAATTATTAACAGAAATTGGCCACTGCTTTGTTATTTTTCCACTAACACTACCCTGCAAAAACCTTTTATTGTATTTTCCTTGATAACTACCTATAATTTTATTTTCATGAGGAACTAAACTAACTTCATAAACAGCCGGTAAGATTTCTGCGTTCCAAGGATGAGATTGAATGTTCATGGTAATTGTAAGGTTCCATGATTGACGAGATTGTGTAGTGTTAATCTGCTGAAAGCTCAATTTTTCTAAATTATTTTCTTTTAGGATTCCTCGATGGTCAACATCTTGATTGAATTTTTTAGCGTATCCCCAGACTTCCGGTTCACATTTACCTTGATGACATACTAAATCTAAAACTATGTCTTGATAAACAGGTTTTTCTTCCCATAATTTCCAAACTCCGTGTTTTAAAGTTAAATGTATATTTCCAGAAAATTTTTTTATGTCAAAATAATGTAAGATAGGGGCATTAGAACCTGTCAATAGTAAGATTAGAAAAGGTAATAGGAACAAATAAAGTCGTTTCATTGTTTTTTTATATTACTTAATAGTTAATAGATTGTAAAATTAAGATAAAAGAGATATAAAAACTGAACCATAAGGATTGATTACTAATTACAATCATAGACGATATCAGATATAATTATAACTGAAATTAATTTTGAGTTTAGCTATAGTTAATTATATATAGAGATTTAATGCAAAATAAATTTTCCTTGGACCATCCTATTGTTAAAAAAAGTTTCAATATTATTGATCAAGAGGTTGGTCAACACAATTTTAGTACATTAGAGTACCAGATAGTTCGCCGTATTATTCATTCAACAGCAGATTTTGAATTTATTAACCTACTTAAATTTAGTCCTACAGCCATTGATAACGGCATTAATTCTTTGAGGAATAACATTCCCATTATTACAGATGTCACAATGGTGAAACAAGGCATAGTCAACTTAGTTTCTAAAACCTTTAAAAACCCTATTATTACAGCTATAGAAAAAGCTCCTGATGCTCTTCCTGGGAAAACGCGGACCGAGACAGGTCTATTACAATGTTATAAAGAGTATCCTCAAGGAATTTATGTTATTGGGAATGCTCCCACTGCATTACTTGCTCTTTGTCAACAAATTGAAGAAAAAAAGCTTAAACCTTGCTTAATAATTGGCGTTCCTGTGGGCTTTATTTCTGTATTAGAATCAAAAAGGGTATTACGGGAAATAGATGTACCTCAAATTCGTGTGGAAGGACGAAAAGGAGGTTCTCCTGTAGCGGCGGCAATTATTAATGCTTTACTGATTTTGGCTTTTGAAAGTGATGTTTGAATCTTTTTTTAATCCACCAATGCTTTACCCTTTTTAATGTTGCTTTTATAAACTTATGATTAGGGTTGTGGGAATTGGCTTAAATGGAAGAGAAAGTTTGACCAAACAGGTTCAGGAAGTTGTTAGTCAAGCTGACTTGTTAATGGGAAGTAAACGACATTTGAGTTATTTTCCTGAGTATTCCCAAGATAAAATTATTATTAGTAATTTTTGGCAAGATATTCAAACTCTTAAAAAAATTAAATTTCATTATCACTCTATTGTTATTTTGGTAAGTGGAGATCCCTTATTTTTTGGTTTGGGAAGATTATTATTGGAGCAGTTTAATATAGAAGAGTTAGCGTTTTATCCTCACCTCAGCTCTATTCAAATAGCATTTAGTCGTGTAAAAATTCCCTGGCAAGATGCTAAAATAATCAGTGGTCATGGTCGCAATTTAGACGAGTTAATTTCGAGTTTACAACAAGGTTTAGAAAAAATTGCTGTCCTGACAGATTCTACAAATAATCCTCAAGCGATCGCTAAACTTTTTTTAAGTCTAAAAACTACCATTAATTATGATATTTGGGTATGTGAAAATTTAGGAGGTACCGATGAAAAAATTAACTGCTTTACTCCTCAAGTTTTAGCTGATATCGAAAGTGATCGATTTTCTGCCCTTAATATTGTTATTCTACTGCGTGATAATAATATTGATTTAAGTCAAAATGAGCTTAAAAATTTACCTATTTTTGGTATTGAAGACCGTTATTTTTTGAGTTTTAAAGATCGTCCTGGACTAATGACAAAGAAAGAAATTAGGATGATTATTTTAGGAGAGTTAAGTCTAAAATCACAAGAAAACATCTGGGACATCGGTGCAGGAACGGGATCTATTTCTATTGAAATTGCACGGTTATGCCCTAATTCCCATATTTTTGCTATCGAAAAAACAGCAATAGGCATTAATTTAATTAACAAAAATTGTCAGAGATTTCAAACCAATAACATAACATCCATTCAAGCAGAGGCACCAAATAAATTAAGCAAACTACCTAATCCTAACAGAATTTTTATTGGAGGAAGTGGAGGAAATTTAATTGACATTTTAGATGTTTGCCGGGATAAAATAGCCAACAATGGTGTAATTATTATTACTTTAGCAACCTTAGATAACTTAGCGATTACCTTAAATTGGGTTAGCGAGAACTGTTGGAATTATCAACTATTAAATATTAATATGTCCCGATCTATCTCTGTTGCTAGTTTAACTCGTTTATCCCCTCTAAATCCTGTATTTCTGGTTAAAGTATTTCGAGATTAACCTAACCTAATATCATAATGTAAAACTAGACAATTTTTAAAGATTGGTATTTCTTGGGTATGATGGGTAGTGAATCAGTCCCTGAAAACCAATCCATAATAATTGTTTACTTTTTCTTTTTTGCTTTTTGCTTTTCCTTTTGTTTGGCTCGTTTTGCAGCTACTTTTTTATCTTTTTCGGCTTGAATTTTTGCTTGCTGAGCTTTTAACTTTTCTTCTTCTTTTTTTTCTAGATAATAATAGTAGTTCCCTGGATAAACAACTAATTCACCATTATTAAGTTCAACAATTTTATTGGCTACTTGTGCAATAAAATAGCGATCGTGGGACACCAACAAAACCGTTCCATCGTATTTAGAAAGAGCTTGTTCTAGCATTTCTTTCGCTGGAATATCTAAGTGATTAGTTGGTTCGTCTAAAACCAGTAAATTAGCTGGTTGCAACAGCATTTTGACTAAAGCGAGACGAGCTTTTTCTCCACCACTTAATCCCTCAACCTTTTTAAATACGGTATCACCACTAAATAAGAACCGTCCCAGAAGACTTCTTACTTCAACATTCTTCCAGCTAGGTACTTCATCATGGATAGTATTCATCACAGTTTTAGTTAGGTCTAAAGCTTCTGCTTGGTTTTGTTCAAAATATCCTGGAATGATGTTATGTTTACCCAATGTAACCAGTCCTTCGCTCGGTTCTTCTATTCCCATGATGAAACGGAGTAAAGTAGATTTTCCTGCTCCATTAGGACCAAAAAAAGCAATGCGATCCCCTCTTTCTACGGTTAAATTAGCCCCCAAGAAAAGAATTTGCTCGTCATAGGTATGGACTAAATCTTTAATAATAACCACATCTTTTCCACTTTTAGGAGCAGGAGGAAACTCAAAAGTTACGGTCTTTAATTGAGCAATAGGGGCTTCTACTCTTTCCATAGAATCTAATTGTTTTTCTCTGCTCTTTGCTTGGGTACTTCGAGTAGCACTAGCACGGAACCGATCAATAAATTCCTGTTGTTTTGAGATTTCTTTTTGTTGTCTTTGGTAGGTATTCTCTTGGATTTCTCGGCTCAAATTTTTCTGTTGAATATAGTCAGAATAGTTGCCAATATAAGTTGTCGAAACTCCTCGTTCAGTTTCCACAATCTTAGTGCAAATTTTGTTCAAAAATTCCCGCTCGTGGGAGACAATTACTATAGGTATATTTAACTCTTTAAGATAACCTTCTAACCAATCAACAGTTGCATAGTCTAAATGATTTGTCGGTTCGTCTAATAATAATAAATCTGGATCTTGAAGGAGAATTTTTCCTAAACTCATACGCATCTGCCAGCCACAACTAAAGTCGCTGACTAAACGTTCACTATCTTCTAATTCAAAGCCCATTTCTGGTAATATTTTTGCGATCGCAGCTTCTAAAGTATAACCATCCAAAGCTTCAAATTTTCTTTGTAAATTATCTAATTTATGGATTAATTCATCTAAATATTCTGGAGTAGCTGTTTCCATTTCTTGCGTTACCTGAGCCAGTTCATCTTGCACTGAATTGGCTTCAGAAAATACAGTCCAAAACTCTTGATTAACGGTACGACTAGGTTCTACTTCAAACTCTTGGGTCAAATAACCAATCTTAAGACTGGTAGGACGAATAACGTCCCCTGATGTTGGTTCAATTTCTCCTTTAATAATTTTTAATTGAGTAGATTTTCCGGCACCATTGGCCCCTACTAAACCAATGCGTTCTCCTGGGTTAACTTCCCAAGTTACGTCTTTCAATACTTCTGCGTTAGGGTAAATTTTACTGATTTTTTCAAGTCTTAGCATTAAATTTCCTGATAAATTTGGCTAGTTAATAAAGTTATTAGAGCATAATTTTTGGTTCTTTCATATAGTCTAAACAATCTCATAGTAAAAAATTGATCAACACTATTAACTTTACCAGGATTGTCGAACTAAATAAATGAACATTATTTTCCAAAAATGGATAATCTAAGTAGGGTTCAAAGAACAATTGCATACAAGTTTTCGTCTATAATCAAGTAAAATACAAATAGAAGCTCTAATCATAACTTTACCCTATGCTATATAAAAGATTATCTTTTACTACAATCTCTACATGGATAACTTTAGGATTGATATGGTTAGGAAGTAATTTATGCGATCGCCTGTGGTTAATTTTAGATCATTCTATTCCTGCTTGGGATCAAAGTAATCATTTAACTAAGTCTCTACAATATTTATATACTCTAAATCATCCTGAAGTTTTTGATGGGGAGTGGTGGCGTAATTTCTGGATGATATCGACAAAGTATCCTCCTTTAACTTATATTTTTGGTGCGTTTTTTCAAAAGGTATTTGGTGTTGGAAATGATCAGGCTTTATTATCGAATTTATTATACAACGGAATCTTAATTGTTTCAATTTATGTAATCGGAAAAGTTTTATTTAGTACCGAGGTGGGGTTGTGGAGCGCAGGTTTATCTCTGCTGTTTCCCCGTTTATACCAAACCCGTTTACAGTTTTTGATCGATACACCCTTAATGACTTTAACTGTTGCTTGTTTCTGTTGTCTAACTCTTTGGAAAATTGAGCCAAATAGACGAAAGCAGTGGTTGTGGACTATGATTTTTGGTTTATGTTGGGGGTTAGCTTTACTAACTAAGCAAAGTGTAATGTTTTTCCTTTTTGTACCTTTATTCTTCCTGGGTATTACTTATTTGTGGGGAAAAAAATGGGAGAGAGTTTTACAATTATGGTTCAGTTTTATTGTTTCCAGTTTGTTATGGTTTTCTTGGTACCGAACTAACTGGATTTATTTGTTTAGTACCGTACAAAATTCTAACGCTATTCCTGCAACTTTTGAAGGAGATCCTCCACTGAATACTCTAGCAGCTTGGACTTACTACTGGCAAGATTTACCCAAAGCGATTGGATGGGTCTTATTATTAGTTCCTTTGGTGGGAATATTATTAAACTTATTAGGTCGGTTTCCTAAAGATAAAAATAAAATTGATAATAGGAAACTTATTGACAGTCTTAAATGGTTGGGACTTTATTTTGGTGGTTCTTATTTAATTTGTTCAGCAATTTTCAATAAAGATACACGCTATGTAATGCCTTACTTACCTATTTTAGGAATATTTTTAAGCTATGGCTTAATTCAATGGAGAGGAAAGTGGAAATCAGTTAGATGGGTGACGATAATAGTAGCTATATTAGTAATGATAACCAACTTATTTCCCATACCTAAAACAGAGCAGTTATCTTTATTTTTAAGCCCAGGTGTTTCTTTTCGTCCGCATTTAGATGAAGTAATACCTGTTCAAGATATTATTAAGACTGCTAAGGAAATAACTCCTTATCAAATCATTAATTTAGGGGTAATTGCTAATACAGATTCTATTAATCACAATACTATCAATTATTATGGTCAGCTAGATAATTTTCAGGTTTACGGTAGAGAATTGGGCAATAAAGAAAGATATCTTGAACAAGATAGTAATTCTTTTGACTGGTTTTTAAGGAAAACAGGAGACAATGGTTTTGCTAGAGAAAATCAATTAAAGTTTGCTGAAACTCTGGATAATAACCCAAAATTTAATTTAGTTAATACTTGGGGAATGCCCGATGAAAGTTTAGTCAAGTTGTATCATCGTAAACAATCAGTAGTTCAAATTAGTCCTACCACTAAAGCTACCGATAAAATTCGTTTAGAGGAGATTATTTTACCCCAAGAAGCTTCTCCTAATTTTCCAATTCCTATTACTTATAAATGGTCAGGTAATTGGTTAGATTTACAAGAAGGGTTAGTATTACTGTCATGGTATCCGAAAGGATCAAGTAAAACCTCAGTTAGTTGGATACACGATCATGGAATTGGAAAAGGGATGTTATGGGAAAATTCAGATAACAAACAAGGATTCAAAGTAACCGAAACTCTGGCAATGCTTCCTGGAGACAATACGCCTAATGGTGACTATACTTTAAAAGCAATTTATATAAATAGGAATACCAATGAAACCTATCCTATAGCTGTTCCTGATATTGGCTTAACCATCAATAACAATCTTAAGAGAATTACTGCTCCTGAGTTAGATTTGAACACTCAATTAAGAGAAATTTCTGTTAACTTGTCCCAAGGAATACCAGGTTTAGATCCTATCTTCAAAAAAGTAGGGCGTTTCAACCAATACGATCCCACTCAAGACTACCTTAAACAAACGGAAATAGCATTAAAATATCGCTTAAAACATGATTATTATTCCCAAAACCATCAATTAAACTGGACTTACGGGTTAGTTTTATCTGAAGTATTACAAGAAGATGCTCAAGAAGCAATCGCAACTTTAAAACGACTAATTGAAATCTCTCCAAATAACCCTTATCATCATGCTTATCTGGCTTTTGTTTATCTATACAACTGGCAACCTAAAGCTGCAGAAAAAGCATTACAACCTGCCTTAGAAATGGAACCTAATATAGAAGAGTTCAAAGCTTTGCAAGGAATTGCTACTTTAATGCAAGGTAATTTTATAAAAGGATGGAAAATTTTAAAAACCATTCTATAGGTTACACTCTTGTGAAGTAAATAAGTATTTATTTTTTAAAGAGTTTCTTTCTTACCTTTCTAAAAAATAATTTAGTCATTTTCATTCTAGTTAAATCATTAATGTCACCGACTATCTCTTCCTTTTGATCAAAAAAGAAGTTAATTTCTTCTAAAATTATTTCTAGTCTTTTTATAATGTTCTCACCTCTATATTCTGCCAGAATATGAGGAGACAAGTTAAACTCTCGGGATGAATTAATTACCTGTAAAATACGTTTAAAATCATATTCTGTCGAATAACCAGCAATTTTATAACAATTAAAACCTGGATCTAAGTAATCAGAAAGCCCCCCATTAATACTAGAAAATACTCGACAACCGCAGGCTAAAGCTTCCATCGGTTGTAGTCCGAAACCTTCACTAACTCTCTGTTGGGCCCAGTATTCAGCGGAGTCATAAAGATAAATTTTAGAACGATTAAAAAGCTTAGATAAATCATCTACAAAACTATTAATAACTGTAACATTACATTGACTTTGTAAAGTAGGTATTAATTGTTTTAATAAATAATCTGATGACTTTCTTGCTTGCACTAGTACATCGATATCTCGAGTTAAATGTAAGTTATTGAACTCGTCAGAAATTTGATTAGGTAGATAATAAATCAAAGAATTAGGTGATTTTTGACCCCAATAACCCATAGTGTTACGACTAACAGTTATAATTGGAATACTGGAAGGTAACTTAAATCCATAACCAGCACTATGTGCATGATAAACTACATTGTAATTTTGTAACTGTTTTGCTAATTTAGGAACATCAAAGCCCCAACTAATAACAAAAATAGTGTCATCTAAATTACTGTTTTTTAAAATATCATCTAAATATAAATGCTCTTTTTCTCTCTGTCGATAGGTAACAACTTCACAAGCAACGACTTGTTTAGCTAAATTAAAGGTCTTTAACTCAGCAAAAAGACCTCCACAAGCAAACTTTTTTCCTGTTCCTGGTACTAAAAAATAGAGTTTTCTCATAATTTATACAGTTAATTATGCTTTAATAATCAAAGCAAAAGACTTTGACAAAAACTAGACTATCACAAATCATCAGTTAACAATAAATTAAACAAAGAACTGATTATTCTATAAGGTGAGGTAAAAATGTTAAAATATGTAACAAAGTAGTTCTTCCCCTATCAATTTCCTCACTGCTATATCAGACATCTAACTGCCATGAATGCCAAAGCCGTAGAAGCGATTTACTTCCTATCACCAATGCAGCAAGGAATGCTGTTTCATAGCCTGTTAGCACCTGAATCTGGGGCTTATATCGTCCAAATGACCTATCAAATTAGAGGGGCATTAAACTCGTTAACTTTCGAGGAAGCATGGCAAAAATTGTGCGATCGTCACCCAATTTTTCGCACCGCATTTGTTTGGGAAAATTTAGAAAAACCTCTTCAAGTTGTGGGAAGAAAAGTAAAGCTACCTGTTGAACAACTAGACTGGACAAACTTTTCTATTAACCAACAATCAGAGAACTTAACCGAATTATTACAGGAGCAACGGCAACAAGGTTTTAATTTGTCCCATGCTCCTTTAATAAAGATAACACTAATCAAGCTAGAAAAAGATCATTATCAAGTGATTTGGACACATCATCATTTGTTATTAGATGGTTGGTCAGTTGGTTGTATTTTTAAAGAATTTTTAGCTTATTATCAAGTATTTTCTTTAGGGAAAACGATTGATTTACCAATACCAACCCCGTATCGAGATTATATTTCATGGTTACAAAAACAAGATAGAACGAACGCTGAAAAATATTGGAAAAAAACTTTAAAAGGGTTTATTTCTCCTACTCCTTTAGGCATCGATAAACCGACACCAAACTTTCGGAAAGCTTCTCCTCAATACAATGAGAAACAGAAACATTTGTCAAGAGAACTGACATCAGCTTTACAGAAATTGGCAAAGGAAAAACAACTTACCTTAAATACTTTAATACAGGGAGTGTTATCTTTAGTATTGAGTTGCTATAGCGGTGAATCAGACATTGTTTTTGGAGCAACGGTGTCTGGTCGTCCGCCGAAAATGAGTGATGCAGAATCGATGATCGGCTTATTTATTAATACCTTACCTGTGCGAGTTAAAATAAATCCCCAACAGTCTTTATTATCTTGGTTAAAACAATTACAAAATAAGCAAATTGAACAGCAGGAATATGAATACACTCCCTTATTAGAAATTCAGCAGCATAGCGATGTTTCTGGAAATTTTCCTTTATTTGAAAATTTAGTTATTTTTGAAAATTATCCTGTTGAACCAACTCTAAAAAAGTCTTTACAAGGTTTAGAAATTAACAATATTCAAACTACAGAACAAACTAATTATCCTTTAACCCTTTATGTTACAGTTAGGTCTCAGTTAACATTGAGAGTTCTGTACGATAGCGATCGCTTTTCTTCATCTAGTATTGATAGATTTTTGGAACATTTAGAAACTTTATTAACCAGTATTTCTGAAAATCCTGAGCAACAGTTATGGGAAATTTCTTTATTAACCAATCAGGAACAAAAAGAGTTATTAATAGAAGGAAAAAGAGAAGAAGAAAAAAATAACAGTAATATTTGTATTCATCAACTATTTGAAGCACAAGTTGAGAAGATACCTAACAACACTGCTGTCATTTTTGAAGAAGAATCATTAACCTATCAAGAACTAAATAAAAAAGCCAACCAACTAGCACATTATTTACACAAATTAGGAATAAAAGCAGAAACTTTAGTCGGTATTTGTTTAGAATCCTCCCTAGAAATGGTAATCGCCTTACTCGCCATTATCAAAGTAGGAGGAGCCTATTTATCCCTAGATTCCAATTATCCCCAGCAACGTCTTGACTTTATAATTCAAGACTCAGAAATTGATTATTTAATTGGCAGTTCAGCATCAAAAAACAACAACTCAAACACAGTAAAATACTTTATTGATATCGATAAAATACAAGCAGAAATAAATCAACAAAAAAACACAAATCTTGAGCTAGAAATCAACCCAGAAAACCTAGCTTATATCATTTATACATCAGGTTCAACAGGTATTCCCAAAGGAGTTCAAGTACCCCACAGTTGCTTAAGTAACTTCCTACTTTCCATGAAGGAAAAACCAGGATTAACAGATAAAGATACCCTATTATCCGTTACAACCCTATCCTTCGATATTGCAGCCTTAGAACTCTATTTACCCCTAACAGTAGGAGCAAAACTAATCCTAGTATCTCGGGATGTAACAGTAGAAGGAGTAACATTAGCGCAACAATTATTAACCCAGAAAGTAACAGTAATGCAAGCAACTCCAGCAACCTGGAAACTATTACTAGCATCAGGATGGGAAGGAAAAAAAGACTTAACCATCCTTTGTGGAGGAGAAGCATTATCACCAGATTTAGCAGAACAATTAAAAGAAAAATCAAAACAAGTTTTTAACTTATACGGACCAACAGAAACAACCATTTGGTCATCAGTTTATGAAGTAGAAACAGAAAAAGTAAGACTAGGGAAACCCATAAATAACACTCAATTGTACATATTAGACAAAGACTATAACCAACTACCAATAGGAGTACCAGGAGAACTATACATCGGAGGAAAAGGAGTTACCAGAGGATACCTAAAAAGACCAGAACTAACAGCAGAAAGATTCATAGCAAATCCATTTAAAGCAGGAGAAAGACTGTATAAAACAGGAGACTTAGTCAAATATGGAGAAGACAGAGAAATAGAATATATAGGAAGAATAGACTATCAAGTAAAACTGAGAGGATATAGATTAGAACTAGGAGAAATAGAAACAATTTTATTAAACCATCCCCAAATAAAAGAAGCAGTAGTAATAGTAAAAGAAGAAAGTTTGATTGCTTATATAGTGTGTCAGGAAGAGATCAATATTAATCCCAGATCAATAAAAGAATATATAGGAGAAAGATTACCAAGTTATATGATTCCATCAAGGTTTGTAGAGTTAGAAAAATTACCATTAACCCCCAATGGAAAAATTAACCGCAAAGCATTACCAGAACCCAACGATAGACAACAGTTAACAGAAACTTATGTTAGTCCTCGTAGCGAAATAGAAAGAACTATTGCTAAAATTTGGCAAGAAGTTCTAAAAATTGAGACAATAGGAATAAATGATCCCTTCTTTGATCTTGGTGGTCACTCTTTATCGATGGTAAGAGTACACAGTAAAGTAAGAGAAGCCTTTTCATCGGACATTTCTCTCGTTGAGATGTTCCAATATCCAACAATTAGTGATTTAGCCGCTTATTTTGAACGCCAGAAGTCAAAAAAACCGGCTTTTGAACCATCACAGCCAAGAAATGAACGCCTAACAGCAGGGAAAGAACGCTTAAAACAACGTCGTCAGAAAAATAAAAAATCCTAAGATTATCAAGAAAAAATGACTGATTCACTCAAAAATGGTTTAGAAATTGCAATTATCGGTATGGCAGGGCGTTTTCCTGGAGCAAATACCATAGAATCTTTTTGGGATAATTTATCTCAAGGAATAGAATCAATTACCGTTTACAGTGATGAAGAGTTACTAAAACGGGGTATTGGTGAAGTATTATTTAAAAAACCGAATTATGTTAAATCAGCAGCTAAGCTAGAAGACGTAGATTTATTTGATGCCGAATTTTTTGGTTTTAACGCCAGGGAAGCCGAAATATTAGACCCTCAACATCGTTTATTCTTAGAATGTGCTTGGACAGCATTAGAAAATGCCGGCTATGACTCCCAAAAATATCCAGGAGCGATCGCAGTATTTGGCGGCGCAGGAATGAATGGTTATCTTTTCAACGTTTATAGTCAGTCCCAAAATAACAATAGTTTAGATCCTTATCAATTATTTATTGCCAATGATAAGGACTTTTTGACAACAAGAGTATCCTATAAATTAAATCTCGATGGACCAAGCGTCAATGTACAAACCGCTTGTTCTACCTCATTAGTGGCTGTCCATTTCGCCTGTCAAAGCTTACTGAGTGGAGAATGTGACATGGCTTTAGCTGGTGGGGTAGCCATTTCCCAACAGGTAGGCTATCTTTACCAAGAAGGAGGAATTTATTCCCCAGATGGTCATTGTCGAGCCTTTGATGCAGAAGCAAAAGGAACAGTGAGTGGTAACGGGGTAGGTTTAGTTGTCTTGAAGCGTTTAGAAGATGCTTTAGAAGAAAAAGATAACATTTTAGCTGTAATTAAAGGATCAGCTATTAACAACGACGGGGCGCAAAAAGTCAGTTATACCGCCCCTTCTCTCGATAGTCAGGCGCAGGTTATCAAAGACGCACAACATTTAGCAGAAGTTGAACCCGACAGCATTTCCTATGTTGAAGCACACGGTACCGGAACCCCATTAGGTGATCCCATCGAGGTTTCCGCCTTAACCCAAGCGTTTCGGGTTGGTACCGACAAAACAGGTTTTTGTGCCTTGGGATCGGTGAAAACTAATATCGGACATTTAGATACGGCGGCAGGAATAGCTAGTTTAATCAAAACCACATTATCCCTAAAAAATAAGCAAATTCCCCCCAATTTGTATTTTAAACAGCCAAACCCTCAGATTGATTTTGCCAGTAGTCCTTTTTATGTGAATGACTCTTTATCAGAATGGGAAAGTAATGGTACACCTAGACGTGCCGGAGTCAGTTCCTTTGGTATTGGAGGGACTAATGTTCATCTTGTTTTGGAAGAAGGGATTAGCAATCAGCAATCAGCAATCGGCAATCAGGAATTAGCAACCAGCAATCAGCAATCAGGAATTAGCAATCAGCAATCGGCAATCAGCAATCAGATATTATTGTTGTCAGCTAAAACAGCGACAGCTTTAGAAACAGCAAGAAAAAATTTAGTTAACCATTTAAAGGAACATCCAGAGGTTAACTTAGCTGATGTGGCTTACACTTTACAGGTAGGAAGAAGAGATTTTGACTATCGTGGTTTTGTTGTTTGTCAGGATAATGAAGATGCCATAAAAAAGCTAGAATCTTCTTTTTTAACTCATTCTTGTACAAGTTCTTCTTATCGTCCCATAACTTTTCTATTTTCAGGCCAAGGTAGCCAATATTTAGGAATGGGCAAAGAATTATACGAAACTGAAACCATTTTTAAACAAGAGGTAGATCGTTGTTGTGACTTGCTTCAATCAACTGTAGGATGCGACTTACGGGAAATTATTTTTGCTGAAAAGGGAACAGGAGAAAATTCTTATAATTTACAATCCACAATTTATGCTCAACCTGCATTATTCGTCATTGAGTACGCTTTAGCTCAACTGTGGATCAGTTGGGGCATTGAACCTGATGTTATGCTTGGTCATAGTATTGGGGAATATGTAGCGGCAACTTTGGCAGGTGTGTTTTCCTTAGAAGATGCCTTAAGAATAGTCGCCATTCGCGGTAAATTAATGCAAAACTGCGAAGCTGGAGCCATGTTATCCGTTGCTTTAGGAGAAGCAGAAATAAAAACATATTTGAGTTCAAATATAAGTTTAGCTGCGGTAAATGCACCCCAGTTGTGTGTAGTATCAGGAACAGAAACAGCGATCGCTCAACTACAAAAGGATCTCGAAACTAAAAATATTGCTTGTCGTCCCCTTCATACTTCTCATGCTTTCCATTCAGCAATGATGGAACCTATTTTAAAAGAATTTGAAGCAGAAATTACCAGTATTTCCCTAAATACTCCTAAAATACCTTTTATTTCTAATATTTCAGGCAGTTGGATCACAGAAAAAGAAGCTACCGATCCCCATTATTGGTCTACCCATCTTCGGGAAACTGTCCGTTTTGCTGATGGTATTTTAGAATTATCCAAGGAACCGCAACGCATTTTCCTAGAAGTTGGACCGGGTAAAACCTTAACTACCTTGACACAACAAAACTTAGGTTTGAACAGCGAACAGGTGATTTTAACTTCTTTACGTCATCCCAAAGAAGAAAAGTCCGATATTGCCTTTATTTTGCATAGTTTAGGACGACTTTGGCAAGCAGGAGTAACCATAAACTGGACTGGGTTTTACGGGGATGAAACCCCTTATCGCATCCCATTACCTACCTATCCCTTTGAACGCAAACGCTACTGGATTGATGCTCAGTTCAACAAAACCCAAGAAGATGCGATCGCACTTCATGAAGAGCTAGAAGATTGGTTTTATATTCCTTCCTGGGAGCGAGATTTAGCTCCTTTGGACATTGATTGGGACTCTATGGATAAAAAGCGATCTTTTTGGTTGATTTTTCTCGATTCACAGGGTATTGGAGCCAATATTGCTGATAGTTTAACCAAAGCAGGACAAGAGGTGTTAACAGTCACTCCAGGGGAGGAGTTTGCAGAAACAGACTATCGTTATTTTACCATTAATCTCAAGCAAAAAGAAGATTATCAAGCTTTAGCAGAGGATTTAGAATTAAGACAGTTAATGCCAGATTTCATTGTTCATTTATGGAATATTGAACTAGAAAAACAAGAATTTACAGCATATCAAGAGCAAGGTTTTTATAGTTTATTGTGGTTAGGACAAACATTTATTTCTTCTTCCCCAGAAATTTTTATCGTCACCAATGGTTTGCATGATGTGATGGGACAAGAAACCTTAATAGCCGAAAAAATGCCCATTTTAGGGTTATGTCAGGTTATCAACCAAGAATATCCTCAAATTCGCTGTCGTAATATTGATGTTGAAAGAGGTAGGAGTCAGGAGATCGGCGATCGCTTGTTAGCAGAATTTCTTGCTCCTCAAAAAGAGCTAATTGTCGCTTATCGGAGTATTTATCGTTGGCATCAAACTTTTAAACCTATATCTTTAAAAGAAACGCAAAAATCAAAAATTAAACTCTTAAACGGCGGTAAGTACCTTATTTTAGGAGACTTGACCAACAGTTTAGGAAGAATATTTGCTCAACAGGTTGCAAAGATAGAAAACACAACCCTTTTATTAGTTCCTCATAAATACTTACCACACAAAGAAGAATGGGTCAACTTTCTGGAACAAAATGAAACAAAAGAATCGGTTGCCCAAGAAATTCTTCAGATTCAGGAATTAGAAGCACAAGGGGCAAACTGTTTAATTTTTAGCCCTGAAAGCGACTTAAACGAGGTTATGAGGCAAGTTGAAGAGGTTCATGGAGTATTCTACGCAACCCCCATGAGTAGCCCCTTATCCGCCGCTCCCATTCAATTATTAGAGCGATCGCAGAGTGAGTATAATTTTCAAACCAAAGCCAAAGGACTTTATCCCTTAGCAGCCAGTTTGCAGGATAAAAAGCTAGATTTCGTTTTAGTACAATCATCCTTATCGGCTGTGTTAGGGGGTTTAGGTTTGGGTGCGTATAGTGCAGCCAACCGTTTTCTAGATGCTTTTGTACACCAGCAAAATCAAATTAGTGAAACCCCTTGGATTAGTATTAACTGGGATGCTTATTTATCGGAAGAAGATAAACAGAAAGCTATGGGTTTAGGCAGTCGTTTAGTACCTTTTGCTTTGACTCCCGAAGAAGTTAGTGCAGTGATAGAGCGTGTTTTAGCCTCTGGTTTATCCTCACAAATCATTGTTTCTAAAGGGGATCTTGAAGCACGACTGAAGGGAAGCACTGAGGTTAAATTATCCCCTAAAACTACAGCAGAAACGGGTACAGAAGTTAATCAAAACCTTGCTCAACACGAAAGACCAAACTTAGCCAATGAATATGTTGCCCCACGGAACGATATTGAAGAAGCGATCGCTAATATTTGGCAAGAAATTCTCGGTGTTGAACCTATTGGGGTTAATGATAGCTTTTTTGACCTGGGAGGGCATTCTCTCTTAGCTATTCAGGCACTTTCTCGACTGAAAGAGACATTTCAAGTAGAGTTATCTATGGGTAGTTTGTTGTATGAAGCCCCAACCATTGCCGGTATTGCAGAAATTATTGAACAAAATCAAGATGAAAGCGAAGATTTAGCGGCGATAAGTGAGGTATTAGCCGAAATTCAGAGCCTTTCTCCCGAAGAAGTTGAAGAGCAATTGAAAGAAGAATAAACATCCGGTATGATATTCAAAAAAAGTTCATACACTTTTGCAAAACACCAGAAATAGCCATAAATAATACAAATGTCTAGATTTCATACTGTTAGTAAACCAGAAGGTTCAAAATTTGATTTTGCTCGTGCTTGCGAGCTTCTGAATTTAGTAGATGTTGCATACAAAGAGTTTGATCGATCTGAAAAAGATCAATCCTGGAATTGGGATGATGACACTAAAACACCTGTTAATTCCTATGAACTCCTTACTCGATTTGGCTTTGCAGGATACTTCTTCGGCAAAAGGGAGCGCGTTCCATTTGGCTTTATCCTAAGAAAGAACTCTGATATCTTTGTGATTTTTAGGGGAACTGTTCAGCCATCAGAATGGGTTCAAAATGCTCGAGCAGTGCAAGTCCACTTTCTTGGGAATTCATCTCTTGGAGAAGTTCACAAAGGGTTTCATAGCATATATACTCGCGAAGATAAGGGTGGATTAGTAAACTTTGATCCTAATGATGACTTACCTTCAATTAAGGATGTCGTTGAAGAAACTATCAGAAACAAGGTTTCTAAGGATAGTCAAATCTTTGTCGCTGGACATAGTTTAGGAGGAGCTTTGGCTACTATTTCAACACTTCATATTCATCAATTGGGATTGTCTAAACCTCCAATTCTATATAGCTTTGCCAGTCCAAGAGTTGGAGATTCTGAATTTGCACGGCAGTTTTCCGAAATCGAGTGCTATAGAATTGCAAATAGCGAAGATCGAGTAATAAATTTGCCATTGTCTGTGACTCTTCTCTCCGTATTGTTTCCAAAAACTGGCTCGTTTTTTTCAAAAGTTATAGGAGACAAGCTCGCTGAGGAACAGAGTTGGGAGCATATTGGCCAACCTATTTATTTCACGGCTCAAAAAGGCAGTGTAGAAGATAACCATACTATTCCAGTCTATACAAAGGCCTTGGACTGTTAAATCAAAATGTAAAAATCTTGATCAAAAAGTGAGATCGCTTTTGTCGGTTGGGTTAAGAAACAAAACCCAAAAAATACCTATTTACCCCATAAGTACCTAAGCAAAATTAATTGTATAGTTTGAGCCAAAGTGTTTGAGAAT
>NZ_JARVCN010000456.1:0-21191 GCF_038442745.1 Crocosphaera sp. Alani8 | reverse complement strand
CTTTGACTTATTTTACCATAGATATCCTATCATCTAGCATGAAATAGCCCTGGGTAGTACCATTGTGGGAACCTATGGATATATGCCCCCGGAACAATATTCAGGAAAAGCTGAACCTGCTTCAGATTTATATAGTTTAGGTGCAACTTTATTATATTGTTTAACCCATCGTCATCCTGGGGACTTATTGGATAATGATTTTAAATTAAATCGCCAATTGTTACGAGATTTACAATTATCTGAAGCGTTTACAGATTGGTTAGATAAATTAGTAGAACACGATTTAGAAGATCGTTTTTCTTCAGCAAAACAAGCTTTATCAGTATTACAGAATCCTGGTATCAGTAAAGCTAAAACCTTGGTAAATCAAAATTGGAAAAATTACATTAATTTGTCTTTGACCGGGTTAATACTAAGTTTAGGAATTATTGGTTGTACTTATAAACCGAATATAACGATTTATACTACGGTTGAAAAAGGAGATATACAAAGTATTGAGATTTTTATTGACAAGGGGATTGATATTAATTCTAAAAACAATGATGGTGATACTCCCTTACATTTGGCTAAAAGTAAGAAGATGGCTGAATTTTTAATTAGTAAAGGGGCTGATGTTAATGCTAAAAATAATAATGGTGATACTCCTTTGCATTCTGCTAAAACTAAAGACATAGCTGAACTTTTAATTAATGAAGGGGCTAATATTGAGGCTACCAATAATGATGAAGCTACTCCTTTACATTTTGCTAAAAATAAAGACATAGCTCAACTATTAATTAGTAAAGGTGCTAATGCGAGGGCTAAAGATAAATATGGTAAGACTACGTTGCATTTCGCCAAAAGTAAGGAAATAGCTGAACTTTTAATTAATCAAGGAATTGATGTTAATGCTAAAAGTAATAATGGGGCTACTCCTTTGCATTCTGCGGAAAATAGGGAAGTAGCTAAATTTTTAATTAATAAAGGGGCTAATATTTATGCTAAAAATGAATGGGGGTGTACGACTTTACATTTTGCTAAAAGTAAGGAAATAGCTAAACTTTTAATTGATAAAGGTGTTGATGTCAATGCTAAAACTAAATATGGTGAGACTCCTTTGCATTTTGCTAAAGATAAGGAGGTCGCTAAACTATTAATTAATAAAGGGGCTGATGTTAATGCTAAAGATAATCTTGGTTGGACTCCTTTATATCGTGCTTTGATTGGCGATCAAAAAGAAATGGTTAAACTATTAATTAAAAATGGGGCTGATGTCAATGCTAAAACTAATCATGGTTGGACTCCTTTAGATGATGCCATAGGGGACAATAAAAAAGAAATAGTTGAACTGTTAATTAAAAACGGGGCTGATGTCAATGCTAAAGATAAACATGATAATACTCCTTTACATGATGCTATAGGGGACAATAAAAAAGAAATAGTTGAAATTTTAATTAAAAATGGGGCTGACGTTAATGCTAAAGATAATAATGGTAATACTCCTTTAGATGATGCTATAGGGGACAATAAAAAAGAAATAGTTGAAATTTTAATTAAAAATGGGGCTGATGTTAATGCCAAAGATAATAATGATTATACTCCTTTAGATGATGGTATAAGGGACGATAAAAAAGAAATAGTTGAAATTTTAATTAAAAATGGGGCTGATGTTAATGCCAAAGATAATAATGATTATACTCCGTTACATTCTGCTAAAAGTAAGGAGATAGCTAAACTATTAATTAATAAAGGGGCTGATGTTAATGCTAAAACTAATGGTGGTTTTACTCCTTTACATTTTCCTGAAAATAAGGAAGTAGCTGAAGTGTTAATTAATAAAGGGGCTAACATTGAGGCTAAAAATAAGTACGGGGAGACTCCTTTACATAGGAATATATGGTTAAATAAAAACGAAATAGCTAAACTATTAATCAATAAAGGGGCTGATGTCAATGCTAAAGATAATGATGGTGATCCTCCTTTATATAATACTGGAAATAAGGAAGTAGCTGAACTGTTAATTAATAAAGGTGCTAATATTCGGGCTAAAAATAATACTGGGGATACTCCTTTACATGAGGCTAAAAGTAAGGAAGTAGCTGAACTGTTAATTAATAAAGGTGTTAATATTGAGGCTAAAAATAATACTGGGGATACTCCTTTACATCGTGCTTATAAGAAGGAAATAGTGGAACTGTTAATTAATAAAGGTGCTAATATTGAGGCTACAGATAATCTTGGTGATACTCCTTTACATAATCCTGGAAATAAGGAAGTAGCTGAAATATTAATTAATGAAGGGGCTGATGTTAATTATAAAAATAATTATAGTGATACTCCTTTACATAAGGCTTACAGGAAGGAAGTAGCTGAAGTATTAATTAAAAAAGGTGCTAATATTGAGGCTAAAAATCATCTTGGTTATACTCCTTTACATGAAGCGATAAGTTCAGGTAAAAAAGAAATGGCTGAGTTCTTAATTAAAAGTGGGGCTAATATTGAGGCTACACATAAACATGGTAATACTGTTTTAGATACGGCTATAAGTCGGAATAGAAAAGAAATGGTTGAAATCTTAATTGAAAATGGGGCTAATATTGAGGCTAAAGATGAATATGGTAACACTCCTCTATATACTGCTATAACGAATTATAAAAAAGAAATGGTTGAAATCTTAATTGAAAATGGGGCTAATATTGAGGCTAAAGATAAATATGGTAATACTCCTCTATATACGGCTGTAAGTCGGAATAGAAAAGAAATAGTTGAACTGTTAATTAAAAATGGTGCTGATATTAATGCTAAAACTAATAGGGGTACTACTCCTTTAGATTGGGCTATTTTTGAGAAAAATCAGGAGATAATAGAACTTCTTAAAAAACATGGTGCTAAATCAAAATATTAATTATTTTTCATTCAAGATTATTTCAAATAAAATCATCTAACCCACAAATTATTCATCATTAAAAATAACAAATGTCTCTTAAATAATCGTTACTCAATCATCAAAAAAATAGGACAAGATGGAAACGCAATAACTTACATAGCAGATGATAAAGATAACAACTAAAATGTTGTCATTAAAGTTCTCTCAATTAAACAATTAGATAATTGGGATAAACTTAAATTATTTGAACGATCAGCAGATATTTTACAACAACTTAATTATCCTGCAATTCCTAAATATAGTGGTTACTTTGATCAAGAAATAGATCGCTTTTACTTTAATAATGATTATTTTAATTAACTGTTCGCATTCCCAATCGAATACTAGAAACTTTTCCTTCAGGAATTAACTCTTTGAAGTCCCCGATCTAATATTAACCAAAAGGATGGAAATCGAGAATTAATTAACTTGTGATGGGTAAAAGTTCAAAACTTTTGCAATGTCGGGGACGAAATAATCTAAAATCACGTTGATCTAAAGTCAAAATTTTCGTAATTCTATAACGTTCAGCCATAGCCATAACTGTAGCATCTAGAAAATCAATTCTACTGTCTGCATACTCGTCAAGAATTTCTGCTACCCGTAATAAATCTTCCTCTGTTAAAGGCTTTAAATAAAAGCGACTCAGGGATAATCCTCGCAAGAAAGCAACTAAGGTAGCACTTCCTGCATTACGACCTACTAAATAAGCAACCTCAGCCAATACAGTTTGTGGCAAAAATATCTGCTGTTGCTGGGCGTAAACTTCCACTACTCTTGGATGATTAATATCTGACTTATTCAGCAAAGCTACAACAAAGCCAGTATCACCTATTACTGGTTTTCTTTCCATGTCCAGCCCGATTTTTCAGTAATTTCTTGCTGTAAAATTTCGGAAGATTTAACAGATAAATCAGAAGAATTAGCAAATAATCCGACCAACGGATCACAATCAATACTAAGAACCTCTAGTGGTTGTTCTTCTACATATCGCTCAACTGCTTCGGTCACAATTTCTTCAGGAGATTTTCCGCTTTGACGTGCTAAAGTTAGCAATTTTTCTACTAAAACTTGTTGTGTTTCTGTCCACTTTAAAGTAATTTCCATGATAGTAATATTTTTACGTTCTTCTTAAGCATATACATTATAGCATAATATTAGTCTATATTGAGGTAAATTTTGTAACAAGCTTATAGTTTAGTTCTATATTTTTACAACTTTTAATAATAATAATTACTTAAAAAATAGGCACATTAACGAAGTCAAAAACCACTTCTGTGCGATAGCGCCGGAACGGAGTCAGAAACTTCCTTAAGCCGATCGCCCTAACCCGACACAATTATAAATAAATACCAAGCATTGTTGTGTTATATTAACCTTGAGAATGATTATCATTCTCAAGGTTATCCTCCTCAGCCTTCCAAACAAACCTGCTTTGGAGCTAAAAATAACAAGGTTGCAGGAAAAGTCCGAGACTAACTATAACAATTACTTCTTTTTATGCTAAGTATTGAAAATCCCAAACCTCAGTTAAAGACTTCATTTCTCGAACGGCTCCAAAATCCGGATCGTCCAGTGGTAATCTTTGACGGTGCGATGGGAACTAATATCCAATCCCAAAACTTGACGGCCGAGGACTTTGGTGGACCTGAATATGAAGGTTGTAACGAATATTTAGTCATCACCAAGCCAGAAGCAGTGGCCAAGGTCCATCGTGATTTTCTTGCAGCCGGGGCCGATGTTGTCGAAACCGATAGTTTTGGATCTAGCCCCTTAGTCCTCGCAGAGTACGATCTAGCCGATCGCGCCTACGAGCTAAGTAGAAAGTCCGCAGAGTTGGCGCGCCGTTGTGCCGATGAGTTTACCACTCCCGAAAAACCTAGATTTGTGGCAGGTTCCATCGGTCCAGGAACCAAACTACCCACCCTCGGCCATATCACTTATGATGAATTGCGATCGAGCTTCATGGTGCAAGCAGAAGGACTCTTTGACGGAGGAGTTGATCTTTTCATCGTGGAAACCTGTCAAGACGTTCTGCAAATTAAAGCCGCATTGAGTGCCTTTGAGGCCGTGTTTGCCAAAAAAGGTTCACGACTCCCCTTAATGGTGTCCGTGACAATGGAAATCCAGGGAACCATGTTGGTAGGCACAGATATCTCTGGGGTACTGGCAATCCTCGAACCCTTCCCCATCGATATTTTGGGACTAAATTGTGCCACCGGTCCCAATTTGATGACCTCTCATATTCAATATCTATCAGAAAATTCCCCCTTCCCCATTTCCTGTATTCCCAATGCCGGGCTACCAGAAAATGTTGGCGGTCAAGCGGTTTATAAAATGACCCCGGAAGAATATACAACTGCCATGACTGGGTTCATTGCCGAACATGGAGTTCAGATTGTCGGTGGTTGCTGCGGTACGCGGCCAGCACATATTAAAGCTTTAGCCGAGGCTGTAGAACACACCCAAATAAAAGAGCGATCGGTACGAAAAAATGCCGTGGGTGAGCTTCGAGAACCCATCTCTTATACCCCAGCCGCAGCCTCCATTTATTCTGCCCAAACTTATGAGCAGGATAATTCCTTTTTAATCGTTGGTGAGCGATTAAATGCCAGTGGTTCCAAAAAAGTCCGCACCCTGTTGAATGAAGATGATTGGGATGGCTTATTAGCGATCGCTAAATCCCAGGTCAAAGAAGGCGCGCATATGCTGGACGTAAACGTAGATTACGTTGGGCGTGATGGGGAACGGGATATGCGAGAACTGGTATCCCGACTGGTTACTAATACCACCCTCCCACTGATGCTGGACTCCACAGAATGGACCAAAATGGAAGCCGGCCTCAAAGTTGCAGGGGGCAAATGTTTGCTCAATTCCACCAACTATGAAGATGGAGAAGAGCGATTTTTTAAAGTCCTGCAATTGGCCAAAGAATATGGCGCAGGGGTTGTTATTGGCTGTATCGACGAAGAGGGAATGGCTCGAACCGCCCAGAAAAAATTCGAGATTGCCAAACGAGCTTATGAGGATGCGCTCAAGTTTGGGATTCCACCCCATGAAATTTTCTATGATACCTTAGCCCTACCGATTTCAACTGGGATTGAGGAAGATCGGGAAAATGCCAAAGCAACCATCGAATCAATTAAAATGATTCGGGAAAATCTGCCTGGTGTCCACTTTATGCTCGGGGTGTCTAACATTTCTTTTGGCTTGAGTCCAGCCACTCGTATCACCTTAAATTCGGTCTTCCTCAATGAAGCCATGAAAGCCGGTATGGATGGTTCCATTGTCTCTGCTGCCAAGATTTTACCCTTATCGAAGATTGAAGAAGAACATCAACAAGTCTGTCGCGATTTGATTTATGATAATCGCCAATTTGAAGGAGATATTTGCACCTACGATCCCTTGACCAAGCTGACAGAAATTTTTGCAGGGGTGAGTGCCAAGGATGCTAGATCCGGTCCTTCCTTAGCAGATTTGCCCATCGACCAACGCTTGAAACAACATATTATTGACGGCGAGCGGATTGGATTGGATGATGCGTTAAAGATCGGTTTAGATTCAGGATATAAAGCCCTGGAGATTATCAATACTTTCTTATTGGATGGCATGAAGGTTGTGGGGGAACTGTTTGGCTCTGGTCAAATGCAATTACCCTTCGTGTTGCAGTCAGCCGAAACCATGAAATCTGCCGTAGCTTTCCTTGAACCCTACATGGAAAAAATCGAAGGAGAAGACGAAGATCGCGGTAAAGGGAAATTCCTGATTGCCACTGTTAAAGGGGATGTCCATGATATCGGCAAGAATCTGGTGGATATCATCTTGACCAATAATGGTTACAAGGTGGTTAATCTGGGTATTAAACAAGCCATTGAGGCCATCGTCGAAGCCTACGAGCAGCATCAACCTGATTGTATTGCCATGAGTGGCCTGCTGGTGAAGTCTACAGCATTTATGAAAGATAATCTGGCAGCATTTAATGCTAAAGGGATTACAGTGCCAGTGATTTTAGGCGGTGCAGCACTCACACCAAAGTTTGTCTATGGAGATTGTCAAGATACTTATAACGGGCAGGTAATTTATGGTAAAGATGCTTTTGCTGATTTGACCTTTATGGATCGCCTGATGCCCGCCAAAGAACAGGAATGCTGGTTAGATACCGAAGGCTTTACAGGGGAATTTGCTCAGTTTAACCAAAAGGGACGCAAGGCAATTGAAGATTCAGATCGAGAAGTCAATTCCAAATCCGATGGGGAACTCAATGGGGATGGTAAGAAATCCGCTGAACCCACTGTCATCGATACCAAACGCTCGGAAGAGGTGGCGATTGATATCGAACGTCCTAAGCCTCCTTTCTGGGGGACAAAAATTCTTCGGAGTTCCGATCTAGAGTTAGAAGAACTGTTCTGGTATATGGATTTGCAGGCACTGTTCGCTGGACAATGGCAATTCCGTAAACCGAAAGGCCAATCTCGTGAGGAATATGATTGGTTCCTGGCATCGAAGGTTTATCCAATCTTGGAAGAATGGAAAGAAAAAATTCGCACAGAACGATGGTTAGAGCCAACTCTAGTTTATGGTTATTTCCCCTGTGCAGCCATCGGCAATTCCGTTCATGTTTACGAGCCAAGTGTCATCGAGCAGGGTTTAACACCCAAAACAGCAACCCCGTTTGTCACCTGGACATTCCCCCGTCAGAAATCCGGGCGTAGGCTGTGCATTTCTGATTTCATCCTGCCCCTCGAATACAATGAATTTGATGTCTTGCCGATGCAGGCAGTGACTATGGGAGAAATTGCCACCGAGAAAGCACAGGAACTCTATAAAGACAACAAGTACACCGATTATCTATATTTTCACGGGATGGCGGTGCAGATGGCAGAAGCTTTGGCGGAATGGAGTCATACCAGGATTCGGCAGGAATTGGGCTATGGGGATTTAGAGCCAGATAACATTCGCGATGTACTAGCCCAGAGATATCAGGGTTCTCGGTATAGTTTTGGCTATCCAGCTTGTCCAACGGTGATGGATCAAGTGCCACAGTTGCAATTATTGGGATGCGATCGCATTGGCATATCCATCGATGAGAGCGAACAGCTTTATCCAGAGCAAACCACCACTGCTTTTGTTAGCTACCATCCTGTGGCTAGATATTTTAGTGCTTAGGAGGTACCGAATGAGTGAAGCAACTGATATATCGAATTGGCATCAAGATTTTATTGCCAGTAATTTGCTGGTCATCGGCTATAATGCTTGGGCTGGTCATCTCAGTCAGAAGCGCGGTGCGATCGTTTGTAGCCTGAATTCAGCAAAGGTGGGTGTTGCTGGGGAATCATTCAAAACTCATTTTATCGGGCAATCCCGTCTTGCGCCGTTTCTGAATGCCTGGTTAACGGCTCCTGACACTGCAATTTTGCCCCATCGTTTTATGATTTCCCATATCTTGGAAGTTGTCGATAATTATGATCCAACCACAGAGGTTGTTTTGTTACTGGAGTCTTTCGGGCAGGCAAGCTTCTTTTACTTGAAAAACCTCCCCATTACTCCCCCTCAATGCTACGAGCAAGTACGTAAGACTTGGGATGAATTTCAGCCTGGAGTCAGTGTTTGGAAAGATGAACAACTTCCAAGGGTCAATTTCAACCATATTAACTAGTTTAACTATGATTTTTTGCGACTCATACTGAAATAGATAGACTTAATTTCGACTAATTAATGGTTCTAAGCTGTTAAGCATTTAAACCATGAATAACTCACATCTTGCACCTTCGATAGCGTTCAGCTATCAGCCATCAGCTGAAACATATCAATCCCTATCATCTACTGTGAGTATGATTAAACGAATGCTGAACGCTGAGTGCTGACTTATTTAAGTTTTTCTATACTGGTGCAAGATATCAGAATAATGAAGGCTAAGCCCCTGAACTGGCATAGCCTTCATTATTGATGAAAAAACAAAACCCAAAAGATAACAAATTAGCATCAAAAGCGATTTTTTATTACAGCAGTTTTCAACTTAGTGTGGGACAAGAAGTTAAAGCTTGAGACAGGAGGCAGGTGTAAAATGTACTTTAATAACTCGCAAAGTGCCGTAAATGGATTTTTAAAAAGTAGTAAATTTGGCTACTTCAATCACACAAAATTAACAGAAAAGATTACAAAAATAATCTAGCGTTAGATTAGCACACTAATTTTATCAGAAATTAATGTTATAAAAAGATATGTTTTCTAAAAACAATCATTGTACCATCAAGATAATTTACTCACAAAAAGGAGGATGAAACAACAATTATACTGGTTGTGGTATTGAGGTAGAGTTTTGAAAAAAATATCAATAAAAAATGACGTATCCTTTTAATTTCTCGTTTATTTATTCGATTTTTAGTCTCCTAATTGTTAGTTGACTAGCCAATAATTTTGTTATGAAACAAAGATTTTCGGCTTTTTATCAATTCTTTGATGAATAATGCACGTTAAGCGTTTCAGCATCTTAACTAATGCAAAAGAACTACTAAGAAATTTTTTCACTGCATGGGAATCACTACCAACTCAGTTATGAAGATCACATCTCAGACAATTCGGTTATAATTAAAGTAAGAATTGATGTGAAATATGACTATATCTGATTCTCCTCAAACAACCCAAAATATATCGTTAATAAAACAAGGGTGGCGACAGTTCATTAAGACAGTTGCGGATCTTCGCTTAGCAATTGTTTTATTGTTAGCTATTGCCATATTTAGTATTAGCGGTACCGTAATAGAACAAGGAGAAACTATCCGATTTTATCAAGAAAACTATCCAGAAGTTCCTGCCCTATTTGGCTTTTTAACCTGGAAAGTGATCTTAATTTTAGGACTAAACCATGTTTATACAACTTGGTGGTTTTTGTCCTTGCTAGTGCTTTTCGGAACTAGCTTAACGGCTTGTACTTTTAATCGTCAACTTCCAGCACTAAAAGCAGCTAGACGGTGGAGATTCTACCAAAAACCACAACAGTTTCAAAAGTTGGCTTTAAGTACACAATTAAAGTTAGATAATATAACTTCAGTAGACGATACTTTGCGAAAAAAAGGTTATAAAATCTTCCAAGAAAATCAGGCTATTTATGCTAGGAAAGGGATAGTAGGTAGAATTGGTCCAATCGTGGTTCATGCCGCCATGCTAATCATATTAGGTGGTGCTATATGGGGAGCATTGACGGGATTTTTGGCACAGGCGATAGTTCCTAGTGGTTCGGAATTTAAGGTTAGTAATATTATCGAAGCAGGTCCCTTATCTAAACCTCAAATCCCACAAGATTGGGGTATTCGGGTCAATCGCTTCTGGATTGATTACACCTCCAATGGAACAATTGATCAGTTTTACTCTGATCTTTCTGTGATTAATAATGATGGGGAAGAATTGAAGCACAAAACCATATATGTTAACGAACCTTTGCGTTATAGTGGTGTTACCTTTTATCAGACCGATTGGGGGATTGCTGCGGTTCAAGCACAAGTCAACAATAGTCCTATTTTTCAACTCCCCATGGCCCCTTTAGATACTAATGGAAACGGGAGAATTTGGGGAACTTGGATTCCCACAAAAACCGACCTAAGCGAAGGGGTTTCCCTATTAGCAAAAGACTTACAGGGAACCATGATGGTTTACGATCAACAAGGAGATCTTTACAGTGCAGTTAGGCCTGGAATGATATTAGATATCAATGGAGTGAAACTGAAGATTTATCAATTGTTAGGCAGCACAGGTTTACAAATAAAAGCAGATCCTGGTATTCCTTTTGTTTATACTGGTTTTGGTTTATTGATGATTGGTGTAATTATGAGTTATGTTTCTCATTCTCAAATTTGGGTCTTGCAAGACGATAACAACTGTTACATTGGTGGAAAAACTAACCGATCGCAAGTCACTTTTGAGCGAGAACTATTAGGGATCATTGAATCATTAGAAACAACAAAAAGTTAAGATTGGGGAAGACAATGGATATGACTGATGATGTGGAATTTGAAGTGAAAAACTAGCAATTACTTTTTACCCTTTACCTAACCAAATCAACCCCCCAATAATAAAAATAAATAACACCAAAGCTAACCCAATAAAACCGTTATCTTTGGTGTCAATTTTACTGACATCCTCAAGGTTTAAGGATGGTTTCTGGAAAGATTTAGTAACGGGTTTTGCTTGGATATAACGAGGTGTTGAGTTGTCGTCTGTGTTGGTTGTGGGGATTTTTGTCATCCATTCTTCGGGGCGTTTTAATTGAGGAGCTTTAAGAATGTATAATATACGTTGGCTTTGTTGACGAATTTCTAAATTAGGATGACGGGTCAATTCTTCGCAAATAGCGATCGCATCGTCTAACTTATTAATTCCCTGATAAGCTGTTACTAAAGACAGTTGAACATCTCCCCCTAACCGTGAGGATAAACTAATTAATGATTTAGCTTCCTCTAGGATTTTGACACTACTACGATATTGTCCTTTGTCTAATAACGCTTGCCCTTGTTGGTATTTTAGCGTAAATTGTTCTAACTTAGAATCCATTTTTTAAGTATTTTTTTATTTCAGATATTAGCAGGTATTTAGTTAATTTTTAGTGGTTGAGAAAGGCAGTCAGAAATAGTTTTTAGTATTTGATTGTGTTTAACCATTTGTTCGTGAATTGGAATAGGTAGTTTAATTTCTTTTCCTATTCCCATTTTAGAACTAGATGGCGGAAAAATCATCAAATCGAAGGGAGTCCAAATCACAGTAACATCAATGGAATCTAAAGTTGTTTTTACATCCTTATTTAAGTCTTGTAAAAACTGACTTTTGGGACGCATTTGTTTAATACCTGGATTTGGCAATATATAAGCAGTTACTGTTCCATGATTAGGTGCAGAGATATTGATATAACGCTGCACTTTTCTGATCCCTCCAAGACGTTGTAAATAATAACGAGTTACTAATCCTCCCATACTAAAACCCACTAAATCAATGGGTTGTTTGCGGTCAAAATTATTGTTCACATAATCATTTACTTGTTGAGCTAATTTTTCAAGATGACCATTTCCATTATTCGGTTTGAGAGACAGACGATGAACCACCCAACCTAAATTTGTGAGATATTTGGTCATCCTATTAAATTTAGCAGATGTGTTATAAATCCCGTGGACTAATAGAACTGGATTACGATTATTTGCGTCCATAATCTTGTTAATAAATTTGTATGTATGGTATTATTTCCAGTCTTTGATATTCCAAGTATTGCGATCCCAAGGGGTTAAATCAAACCCTTGTAAACGGTTACTTATTGCTGTTACATCGGCCCGATGAACTAGGGGAATAACTACAAAATCTTTAATTAAAATATCGTTCATTTCAACAAATATTGCTTGTCGTTTTTTAGGGTCTAATTCTTTGGTAGCAGCTAACCATAATTGATCGTATTTGGGATTACAATAACGGGAATAATTATTACCAACCCAGTTATTAGCTTTCTGGGGAATTTCATCGCACTTATAATCCTTCATATAGTTACTGGGATCGGGACTATAATTCCCTGTGGTAAACATTTGTAAGTCAGCATAAAAATGTTCCACTGTATCATTATTAGCTGGATCACCAGAGAAGAAAATACTAGCATCAATACTCTTTAATTCTACTTTCACTCCAATAGCTTCTAATCCTTGTTTAACAATTTCTTGAGTTTTTTGGCGCAAGGGATTAACTGATGTTTGAAAAACTACTTTCATCTCCACACCATTTTTATCTCTTGTCCCATCGTTATTACTATCTTTCCATCCAGCTTGATCTAATAATTGTTGCGCTTTTTCTAAATTAAATTCGTAGGAAGTATTAGCAGAATTGTATTCTTTTGGCAAAAGTAAAATGTTAGCGGCGGGTTCACCAGTAATACCATATAATTGTTCGCTAATTGTTTTGCGATCGATGGCTAAACTAAAGGCTTCTCTAACTTCTCTTTCCGTTAAAAAAGGATGAGGATTATCAATATTCGATCTTTCTCCGTCTGCTGTGGCTTTGTTAGGGTCAGAAAAATTTAATAAAATTCGCTCGCTTAAAGTACCTAAAAGGGAAACAACTTCTCCGTTTCCTCCTGCTTCTAATTGTTGTAAAATAGGGGCTTCTATTTGTAGGTTAAAAGCGTAGTCTGCATCCCCTGTTTGTAAGACGGCGCGAGCGGCAGAAGTTGCGTCCCCTCCTCCTTTTAATTCGATGCGTTGAAAGCCTATTTCTTCAGCATTTCTGAAGTAAGAATTAGGTTCATAAATAACCACATCTCCAGGCTTAAACTCAACTACTTTATAGGGACCTGTGCCAATAGGTAATAAATTTGCAGGAGCCTCTCGAACATTTTCTCCGTTATATTCTTTGTATATATGACGGGGTAAAATCATTCCCGATGCGCCAATAAAAAATCGATTCCAAGCAGGGTTGACTCTACTAAAAGTAATTTTAACTGTGTAGTCGTCAATAGCTTCAACTCGATCAATAATTTCGTAATCCCCTGCACTGGTAGCTCCAACATTAGGATTACTTAAAAAGTTATAGGTAAAAACAACATCAGCTGCGGTAAAAGGTGTCCCATCTGACCATTTTAGATCTTGTTTTAATGTCCAAGTTACTGACATCCCATCCTCTGCAATTCCACCATTTTCAGAAGAAGGAATTACCTCTGCTAAAAAAGGAATTAAATTTCCGTTTTTGTCGTAACTAGCTAAAGGTTCTAAGGTGATTCGACTTGCTTCTACATCTTTTAATCCCGTTGATAAATGGGGATTAAGTATAGTGGGTGCTTGCCAATATAATAGTTTTAAAGTGTCATTATTATTGGTAGAATTAACTAGGTTTTCATCTTGAGAATTACAACCAGTTAAGACAACGCAAGTTCCCAAAAATAGGGAAAATAACCAAGAGCGAAAGCTACGATCGCAGGATTTTTTCAACACAGATAAAACCTTCCTTTGATAATTGGGGTTAGGGTAAATTGTAACAGAGTATTTTATCCTAACTAAATATCTATCTACTGACTCTAGGATAATAAGCGGACTTAGTATGACATGGGATAGTGAGGCTTAGAATATCAAGAACCCTTAACTTAACCTAACCTCAACACAAGGGTATCTATAGATAAATCTCTCAATTAGGGGTGCAAACCAAGATTTTTTCGTCAAAAAAATTCAACTTCCAACCCGTGTCGAGGTGTTAACTAAATCTTAATGTAAAGAAATCTTGCAATTGACCAATGGTTCTGTTAAGATTGTATTCAAGTACTTGACTTAATCGCACAAAGACAATAGAGGGCAAATTACTATGGAAAATCAAGATTCTAAATTAGGCTTCACCGCATTTGCTGAGAACTGGAACGGACGCTTAGCTATGCTCGGATTCGTAGTGGGTATCGCCACCGAATACCTAACCGGACAAGGAATCCTTTCCCAAATCGGCTTAATGTAATCGAGTTTGTAATGTACAAGGGTCAGTTGTTAACCTAACCCAACTTTAAGCAAGACAAATCAACCAAAGAGGTAAATTACTATGGAAAACCAAGATTCTAAATTAGGCTTCACCGCATTTGCTGAGAACTGGAACGGACGCTTAGCTATGCTTGGATTTGTAGTCGGTGTTGCTACAGAATACCTAACCGGACAAGGAATCCTTTCCCAGTTAGGCTTAATGTAATTAAGAAGGGTGAGCTTCCCTCTCACCCCAGTTGTAGACACAACACAATCAGTCAAATTGGATTATAGCCTTTTTGAGCCAAATTATAAACATTCTTAAAATCTAGGGCGAATATTTACTCGCTCTAGATTTTTAGTAGGTAAAATGGTTATTTAACAAACTGGTGAGAGAAGTGAAGTAAGATCAAAGATAATCATGATCTTTCATAGGATGAGTGTACCTATGGCTGACTTAGTTTCCTGGAATCTTTACGACAAGGAAACTCACAGAAAGCAGAATCCAAACGCAACCCCACCATTGACCTAAGAGGAAAAGGAATTATGATCGTTGTAATGAAAGTTGGTTCACCTGCGGACGAAATCGAACGCATTAGTCAAGAATTTACTGATTGGGGACTAAGTCCCGAAAAAATCGTTGGTAAACATAAAGTAGTCATTGGCCTAGTGGGAGACACTGCTTCCCTAGATCCTCTGCAAATACAAGAATTTAGCCCCTGGATCGAAAATGTGCTGAGAGTAGAACAACCCTTTAAACGAGCTAGTTTAGAGTACCGTCACGGAGAATATAGCGAAGTAATTGTTCATACCCCTGACGGTCCCGTACCTGTGGGTAAACATCACCCTGTGGCCGTAGTAGCAGGTCCCTGCTCGGTAGAAAACGAAGCGATGATTATTGACACTGCCAAACGGGTTAAAGCCGCTGGAGCTAAATTTTTACGGGGTGGAGCTTACAAACCCCGTACCTCTCCTTACTCTTTCCAAGGTCACGGAGAAAGTGCCTTAGAATTACTGGCTGCTGCCAGAGAGGCGAGTGGTTTAGGTATCATTACAGAAGTGATGGACGCTGCTGACTTGGACAAAATTGGGGAAGTAGCGGATGTCATCCAAGTAGGAGCGAGAAATATGCAAAACTTCTCCCTTCTCAAAAAAGTCGGCGCTCAAGATAAACCTGTTTTATTGAAGCGAGGAATGTCCTCCACTATCGATGAATGGTTAATGGCCGCTGAATACGTTTTGGCTGCAGGGAATTCTAACGTTATTCTCTGTGAACGGGGAATCCGAACTTTTGACGGTAAATACACCCGTAACACCCTAGATTTATCAATCTTACCGGTTTTACGCTCTTTGACTCACTTACCAATTATGATTGATCCCAGTCATGGCACCGGCAAATCAGATTATGTCCCCTCAATGGCGGCAGCGGCGATCGCAGCTGATACAGATTCATTGATGATCGAAGTTCATCCTAACCCGGCTAAAGCTTTATCCGATGGGCCTCAATCTCTGACTCCCGAGAGATTTAACCGTTTGATGCAAGATTTATCCATTATTGGTAAAACTCTCAACCGTTGGCCTCAAGCAGAAGCAGTTCTAGCTTAGAGTTATAGCAAGGGTTGAAAAACCGTGTTTGGTATGAGGGAGTGATTGGAGCTTTTTATGTTCTCATTACTCCCTTACACCACTTTAGATTTTCTTACATCTGCTATAAAGAGCATAAAAAAAGCAACTTATTTGATTACTTTTCTGTTAGCCTGGTCATTAAATCTTCAAAAGTGTACGGACATTGATCTGGCAAGTTAATATTATATACTCTTAGAACTTTACGCTTTGCTCGTTCATATTCAGATTGAATGTTAATTTTATTTTGCAGGGTTTTGGTTAATCTTCTCTCGATTTCATCTTGGAAATCATCAATTTTATATATCCAATGTCCCCGTGATAAAATCTCGTTAGTATAGTCTAGCTTTAATTTATGGATTATAATTTGTTTGAGAAAGCTATGAACTGCGTTAATTTGTTCTTTTCCCAAGTATTCTATTTCCTCTTTTAAGTTATCCCAATCTAGAGCTTTTATATTACGCTCTTGTAATGCTTGAGCTTGTTTAATTGTCCACTCCACAAAATCTGTTTCATACAGGTTAATCATATTATTAGTTTCATAAGTTTGCGTCCTGCTATCAATAAAACTCATCCCTTAAACTCCTATTTAACCTGAGATAATTTTAACAATATTTTCTAAGAGTAAATGCTAATTAATGTTAAAAATGCTTGCTTTTAATTGACTTGAAATGATACTATATACATAGTGGAAAATGTGCGCGCTTATAACTAGGGGTTGAAGGGAAAAGAAGTTGACAACAGAAACAGCACCAGAAGAAAAAATTTGTTATACCTAAATATATTCATTCTTGACTCATTTCCAAAGATTGAAGTTTTGCTTTAAAGATAGCTTCCATTTCTTCTGAGGGTAAATCATGAGGATATTGAGGCGCATTTTTACTTTGACGACTCATTAATAGTTTAATTGCTTCATGACAAGCTTGTTCATTATCTCGGTTAGCTTTAATGTATGCTTTTAATTCTTTGTTAGTCATTTGGTCAAGATTTTGATTCATTCTACAAATTTCCAAATCCCTTGTTCATTAACAATGATAGCAAATTGATCCATGATACCTGCTTGAATATAAATTGTTTTTAAATTGGCATCATAACGAAAAACATTTATGGGTTGATATAAATTAGAAAGCATTTGACAAACATAAATACCTCCATAAGCTTGTGCAACAGTTGGCAATTAATGACCTCTCTATTCTTAATCTTTAACTATGATAACCTGAGTTTGACACAAGAGAACTCATAGATAGCTTACAAAAATTAGCCGTTTCAAACCTTGATGATCTCGTTAGCAAAATATTAACTCCAAACTCCGAACCCCTAAAACTATTCCCACTTGCTACAATCAGGAGGCGTTTCAGGATCACTAGCTTTATCTTGTTTAAGTTCTTCAATATAAGCTTTATTAGCTTCTTCATCAATTTGATCAATTATCCATACTTCCTTCCCATTATCATAATAAAGTTTATAAAGTTTATAAAGTGCTTGATCCCATTTACAAGCGGATTTAATTTGAGGAGGGGTTAGATTTTTGGTATGTATTAGGTAAACATTGTAGAGGTTGGCATTTTCAAGGTTGGCATTTTCAAGATTCAAATAAACTAATGATTTCCCTGCTTTCGCCAAGCGTTCTAATGCTTCTCGTCTTCCTGGACAATATTCTTGTTTTGCTGGACAGTTTTGTAACAGTCTTTTATCGGCGTTTAGTTGAATCTCTCTAAACAACCAAGGTAGTCCTATGATTGTCCCGATCGCAGGAATAATCAAAAATAACCCCACTGCTTGAACCCGACTTCTGAATTGATGTTTAGCACTCTTTTGTAGAAACCCTAGTGCTAGAGTTGATAACGTCAAAGACTCTTGCTTCTGACGACATTCCTTTAACCGTCGTCCCTGCAATAAATACTCATTTTTATATCCTTGAGTGCGCCACTCTTGCGCTAACCTTTCAATCTTTCGTTGCTCCCGTAACTGTTCGCGACTCTCATCTAACCACTGCCGCAAAAGTTCCCAATGACGTATTAACGCGTCGTGTGCCACATCTATCACCTCATCCCCTTGCTGTGTCCTATCGGTAACAATTAACTTTTCATCAGCCAATAACTGTACCATTGCGTCAATAGAAGCCTGATCGTGATTTTCTGTTACTAAATCGGTTTTTAAAAACCTTCTACGGGTGTCTTCTGTTCCCTCTCCCAACTGCGTCAGGTTGAGAAAAATATGTTTCGCTGTTAACTGTTGCGCAACAGTAAGATTTTGATAAACATCCGTTGCGCGTTTGTTAAGACTGCCGGCAACTCTGCCAAGCTTGGTATAGTTAGCTAAGGTTAACCCCTGATGATCTCGCTGTTTCCATAACTCCGTTAACGCATCTTGCAACAAGGGAAGACTACCAGGGTGATTTTTAATATCTTTGAGTATTTCCTTAATTAATAATGGTTCGATGGGTAAATTAACTCGTTTTGGTGGTTCGGTAATAGCGCGCAACAGTTCTTTTTCCGTCATAGGAGTCACAGAAACAAGATTTTCCTCTATCTGCTGACTCAAACCGCTATAGGTTTCCTCCACACATTTACCAAAAAAGTCGGCGCGCATGGCAACAATAATCTTAAGTTTCCCGTTGCATTTTTCCACTGCACCCAATAAACAGTCAATAAATAGCTCTCTTTCTGCTTTATTGGTATCAGGAGCAAAAATTTCCTCGAATTGGTCAATAATTAACAAAACTTTGGGTGCATCTGTGGTTTGGATGAGACGTTTTAAACCTTCGGAACCCTTTTCTAATAAGCTTTCTGCCGTTTCTAACTGTTGCGATCGCTCAATACGGGAGAGATCAGGTTCAAGAAACTGTTGCGCAATAGTAAACATGGGTTGATTTCCAGGCACCATGATCTTAATTTCCCAGTCAGCCGAACCCTGCAACCTCAATCCTTGTTTTAATTGGTATAGCACCCCTGCGCGAATCACGGACGATTTACCGCTTCCCGAAGCACCAAGCACTGCTAAGAAGTTTTTTTGACTAATTTTTCCTAAAAGTGTTTTTGTGAGGTTTTATCGCCCAAAGAACTAATCATGATCCTCTAATTCAAAATATCTTAATCCTTTATATGGGCAAATGTCTCTTATTTCCTTAGTTTCGGGGGTTGTTGCTATAATTTTCTCTTTGTAAGTTAGGGGGATGGGTTCACCTAAATTAGTGAAAATTGGGTGTTGTAGATTACCTTTTATTTGTTTAATTTGTTCATCAATATACTTACTTAGGCTTAAGGTTGTCACCCATTTTTCGTCATATTGATGCCGATCTAAACCTTCTAAAATCAGTTTAGTTAAAACGCTATATTTACTATTAATATCAACCAGTGCATCTCCAAACTCTCTTGATGCGGCAATAAAACATCTGTCACGTCCTTTTCCTATTTCTTGGGAAGTCGCTTCGCTAAAATTAAGAAACTCTCCGCTATGACAACAATCTAACCAAATAATTTGTTGTTTGATGGGACTTTCTTGTAATAACTCTCCTAACCATTTAAAAGATAAACCATTAAATTCTATGTCAGGATTAACATCGCTGGTACATAGAAAACCTTCTGTTATTCCCGATGTTTTTCTAATTCCATGACCCGAAAAATAAAATAATGCAGTATCAGGAATTTGGTTACTTTCTGGTTTAAATAGTTTAACTAGACTGTATTTTAGCTGTTTTAAGTAAACTTCTCCTGTTTGACTAATATAAGGATAGTTTATAGCTGAATCAATAGTTTGTATGGCTTCTGGTAAACGACGAATGGTATTAAACTGTCCATGCTGTTCCAAAATAGAAGCGATCGCTTCTGCATCCTCAGCAGGAGAAGGCAAATTTTTTAACCCCTCATATCGATAATTATTAATACCAACAATTAAAGCATCTTTACTCATAAAATAAACAACGATAATGCTTAAGTTTAAGCTACATCAACATAATCACAGATAGACACTGATTCAGGAATATTTATTCCCTCTTCCTTTAATCCTTCTAAATGAAAAATAATTGCTTCGCTAATCAATTGTTTTACTTCTTCTAGAGTTTCTGCCACTGCAACACATCCAGGGAGATCAGGAACATAAGCACCATAACTATTGTTTCCTTTTTCAATAATAATTGCATAACGCATTAGAGTTCATCCTCCTCAATTTGAGCTTGTCTCCAGATACTTTTAAGTGTACCAATAGGAACATCAATACTTAACTTTCCCGATACTGTAACTGTACCAGATTTTAAGGAATGTTTATACTGTCTATGACTTCCCCTTGTTCTCACAAGATACCAACCATCTGCTTCTAAGCGTTTAATCACTTCTTTTACTTTCATAAAATAAAGACAATCTACCTTGATTTTAGTTTAGACTAAAATTCTACAACCCATCCAATATTAAAGATCATGACAAAGTTAACCCCGATCAAGTTAGACAATAACACGACTATTTATGTAGAGACTAATGAAGATATTGATATCACTACTGACGATAAAAATATTCCTCAAGAAATAAGAGAAGAAACCAGAGAAAGCTTAGGAAAAAGTCCTAAAGGAATCAACAATCTTTTTTCGAGAACATCTCCCACAGAAAGTAATCTTTCTGAACAAGAACAAATTGACAATAATATTCCTTCTATTGCTAATACTATTAAATCTTATACAGAATATACATTAAATGCCTTTAAACAAGTTGATAACGCTAACATTGATAAAGTAACCTTGGAATTTGGCATCAAAGTAATGGGAAAAATAGGAGTTCCTTACGTGACAACATCAGCAGACAGTCACTTAAAAATTACAGTTGAATGCTCTTTTATTGACCCCGAATAATTTGCCGAGAATTGTCAGATTCTCCCTATCCTATAAACAGCTTCGCCACACTGCAACAGGAAAACAGCGATCGCCAAATTGAGAGAAAAATAATTAAGTTTTAAAACAAAAATATTAAGTTTTTTGACAAATGACCACTTAAGACAGCCGTGATGCTATAAGCTCAAGGCTAATAAAAATTGAGTTAACAGTTCAATGAAGTTTGAAGAGCTAAAAAGTCCACTTGAAAAGTTTACGAGTCACTATAAGTTTAGCCCTATGGTAACTATTAACACAAGTATTTTTTCTGCCCTAAAAACTTCGATTTTCTGGCGTGGGGACACGAATACCTGAAAGCCTTACCAGATGACGAAAAGAGCCA
>NZ_JARVCN010000455.1:0-2215 GCF_038442745.1 Crocosphaera sp. Alani8 | reverse complement strand
GAATAAGAGAACATTTTGCCTGTACCTTGATAGATACCCCTAATGATATTAAGGCTATGAACTTAGGCCTGCAGCGAGAAGCATTAGATTGGAAACAACATAATGTAGTTACTCTAGAAGAACCAGAGTTAATTGTTAATCGGGGAAGAGAATTATTAGAAAGTGCGATCGCCTCCTATGAAAATAAAGGATTTGCTAGTTATGCCGACATAGGAGTAGCTTTAGCCTTATTAGTGGGGTTAAGACCAGGAGAAATCCTTAGAGATGCTGTATTAGAACCCTCATCCCCTTATACTGTGATTTTAAGTCAAGGACAAGCTAAAACCAGGGGCAAAAACAGGGCTTATGAGATGCCCACTCTCATTGAAGCGGATACGGTACTAAAAGGATATAATATCCTCAGAAATATCTTTGAAGCAGATGAAAAAAACGATTTAGAACTAGAAGTTTATAAAAATAATCTGAGATTGCAAGTAGAAGTGAATTTTAGGGAAATTGTCCCCACATTGTCCCGTTTAAACGAGGAAACAACCGTTAATCCTCAAAGGTTAAGAGCCGTTTATGATGCCATCGCAGTATTCTATTATTGTCCACCCCAAGTCAAAGATTTTGCCTTCATCAAAGTTATTAATGGACATGACCCCACACCAGGAAAAGCAGATGCAGCTATGCACTATCTAGATTACCAAATAGGAAATGGTGCGATCGTTAGAGCAAGAGGTCAAAGACAAGGCATTAAACTAGGACAACCAGGCGTTAAAATCATTGACGGGATTGCTGATAAATTAGAAAAAACAGACGGGCAGTCACCAGTTAAAGAAGAAAATACCAATGAGATAATTAATAATTCTCCAGCATTAATGAGGTTTCTCAAAGATAAATCTCAACCAACGACCCCTGAAGCTGTCCCATTAGACATCACCCCTGAAGTATTAGGATTGTCCCCAGAATGGGTGAGGCGGTTAGAAGCTGTAATGAAACAAACCGGTCAAACCGATTTGAAGGCCATGGTGTGTGAGTTGCTAAAGCAAGAGATTAAGTTTCGGGAAGGAATACGCAACCGGCATGAAGGGACAGATTTTGGTTCAATGCCATTGTCAAAGTTAAAAAGAACTCGTCACCCTGAAGCGGCCGCCGAAAAAGTAAGGCGGGCATTCCTAGCCATAAAATATCATAATTCAAATGTGGCAGTTGAGCGATCTCAGCGTTGGTACATAAACCCCACAAGTATCCATAAATTAGTAGGGGGAAGATTCTCAACCATAACCCCTTGGTGTGAAGCCCATTTTGATGAAATAAATTCCCATAACCAAACTTACGAATTAACCGAAGGGGCTAATAGGAAAAGTGTGGATATTAGTGAAATGGTAGAAGTTCCAGAAATGCCGATGGATTAGCTGATAGCATAATCAGTATATTGTCGTCGGTATGGAGCTTGAAAACCGAGGACAATATCGTTTTTAGGGACTCCTAAATCTACTAATTTTTGAGCGATATCAATCTCAGTGCCATTATATTGAAGCCAGATTTTGTTATTTTTAATGTCGAGATGAATAACACAGCCATAGACTCGTTGATCCGAATCCCAACCCACGTTAACAACTTGATAATGATCTCGTGTTTCATCAAAAATAGTTTGAGAGTCAATGTGATCATTACTACGTCTCCTACTATAATCACAGAGAAATTTTTGAATAATTTGGCGATAATGATTTAGTTTATCCATTGAGTAATAATCTCCTTTTGTTCTTGATAAATAATCAATTTAAGGTCAGACTGTCGAACGACTTTTTGAATAAATTTGAGAGAAAAAAACTCATTATAAATATTACTAGGAACGGCCAAATAAAGCACCCGCTCTGGGTCTTTTTCTTCTAATGCAAAGCGATAATTAATAAATTGTCCTAAAGCAGTGTGAAATTCAGAAACAGAAGAAGCTCCTAAAAAACTCTTGATTTCAACAGCAATATAAGAATCGTGGCGTTGAGCAGCAATGATGGTTTCGGCTCCTAAATCAATATAAAATTCAACTCCCCCTACTTTGAGGTAATATGGATCATGAGTGATTATCCAGTCATCTTTTTCAAGGGCGTGTTTGACAATAGAGTGAGTAGCATCTTTAGCAGCCATAAGTTTTGCGTAAATAAGGGATATTTATTACAGAAATTATGTTGATTTTTTCTCTTACTTAAATAGCAGTAAAACCAGTATATTG
>NZ_JARVCN010000454.1:0-2226 GCF_038442745.1 Crocosphaera sp. Alani8 | reverse complement strand
TTTCTTTGACTTATTTTACCATAGATATCCTATCATCTAGCATGAAATAGCCCTGATCGGTAACTTGCTTCATTACATGGAACTTATCTGCTACTATTTCAGCTTGTGGCATTAATTTAAGAGCCACTTTTTTATAAGGTTTCCAAAAGTCTATACTAACTTCAACTATCTGGGCTAAAACCTCTTCTCCCCAAGCTTCTAGATGTTTTGAGACTTCCTCTTCTGTTCGTTTTTCTATCAGTCCTATAATCACTCCTTTATCCAAATCTACTAAAACTACATAATAATTTCCTTGTCCTTTAACTACAGCAATCTCATCAATTCCTAATCGCCTTAATTTCTGTGGTTTCTTCTTCTCTAATTCTTGACCTATATCTTTGAGCATCGTTTCTATCTCCTGTTCACTCACTCCATTTCTTTCTGCTACGTTTTTAATATCCCCATTTAAAACTTCTGCGACAATTTTCTTCTTTAATCTTTCTGTATAAGTTCTTTTTTTCTTAATATCTTCTAATTCTTCTGTGAATTTTTTTTGACATTTTTCACATCTCATTTGACGACGATTTATTTTGAGGTACACATCTTCCTCTCCCCAAGGTAAATCTCTGACGGTTAGTTCATTATTTTGATGTAGCTTTCTAGTGACAGAACCGCAGTATATACAAGTTGCTTTTTTATCCACTTTCTCTAATGACAAAACTATTCCCATTCCCTCTATTAACTGATAATCTATAACGGTAAATCCTTCTAATTGAAGAATATTTGTCATTAAGTTTAGTTGAGAATTTGATGGCATTAGTGTAACTTGATTTGAAATAGCATTCTTTTTCTAACATCTATTTAACCATTAAATCTCTCTAAAAGCAATCCTTGTCAAGCTTCTGCTTATTATTCTCTTATATTTATACTTTCAAAAATACGTTTTTATTTTTATAATTTACATAACAGGTTCGGTAGAACCAATTTCTTTTAATAACTCAACCCTCTCTAAAAACATTTTTCTTCTATTATATCTGAACTTCCCCCATACATATCTACTATAACTGACTAAAAGCCTTATTTATCAAGGGATACAGACATTAGGCTTCGGGGCTGTACCCATGTAAATTGTAATATTTCTTAATTGACAGTCATAAGAGAACTAAGCTAAAATAGTGGCGTTGCATCATTGCGGGATGATGTAGAATGAAGGGAAAAATGTTTAACAGAGCGATCGCTTTAAAAGAAATGCCAATTAACTGTCCAAAATGTGGCTCTAATCAAATTAGAAAGAATGGTCACAGAAGAGGAAAACAAAATCATCAATGTAAGAACTGTGGACGGCAGTAAGCATGATTGTTATTCCGAAGTAGGTTATCCTAAAGAAGTCAAGGAAAACTGTTTGACTATGTATGTAAATGGCAATGGATTTAGAGGAATTGAGAGAATAACCAAGGTAAATCATAACACTGTAATACGTTGGGTTAGACAAGTCGGAATTGAGCTATCAAATCACAAAGAAACTTATAGTATTCCCGATGTGGCTCAATTAGACGAATTACAAACATTTGTTGGTAAAAAAAATTCATAGGCACTAGGCACTAGGCTCTAGGCTCTAGTAGTCAGAAGGGGATTGAACCCGTCCTGACTACAATCTCCCCAAAGGGAGGGGTCTTATACCCATACTACGGAACGAGGCTCTTGCCTAGAGCCTCGTCCCGTTGGGATGATAAAAAATGGATATGGACATCTGTAGACAAGGATAAGCCTGGAATTTTAGAATATGTAATTGGAGATAGAAGTGCAGACACATTTGAAAGATTATGGAAAAAAATAAAACATTGGAATTGTTATTTTTGGATAACGGATGGCTATAAAGTTTATCCAAGTTTTATTCCAGATGGAGACCAAATTATTAGTAAAATCTATATGACAAGAGTTGAAGGAGAGAACAGTAGATTACGACATTACTTAGCGAGATTACATCGTAAAACTTTTTGTTATTCAAAGTCTGATGAAATGTTATTTTTATCAGTTAAACTACTTTGTTATTACTTAAAAAACAAGAATCTTTCTTTGATTATTTAACTCTCAATGAAAATTTCTCTTATTTAGCGATCGCTTTAATTAAAGCACTTTGAAAACTTAGGAGAAAACTTTAGCTCATCCCGCAATGATGCAACGCCAAAATAGGGTAGTGTATCATAAGTAGTGAAAGTCGAATTTTTGCCGAAGTTTCTATTAAAA
>NZ_JARVCN010000453.1:13497-21318 GCF_038442745.1 Crocosphaera sp. Alani8 | reverse complement strand
TTCATAATTGGTTAAAAAATAATGCTGACGTATTTGCTAGGTATAAAGCTAGTTTTGGCTATATTTGGGCTTGAAATAAGCTAAAGTCCCACTATTCATTAGACAAAAGTTTTGAAGATTTCAATAATCCAATAAAGCAGAGTTCTGCACATCACATGCTGAAGAAAATTACCAAGAATTTCTCTTTAAAAAAGTAAGTATTTACAAGATGTAACTGTCTTCCCCTTCCCCCTAGACTTACTTGCGTCTAGAGATTTATGATCAAAAGATGAGTCTTTCTTCAAGAAAGCATTATCAAACCACTAGAGCAAAAGATTATGAGTGAGTCAGGATTCGATTATGATTTAATCATTATCGGTGCAGGAGTTGGAGGACATGGTGCAGCCTTACACGCCGTTAAATGTGGGTTAAAAACAGCCATCGTCGAAGCAAAAGACATGGGAGGAACCTGTGTAAACCGTGGTTGCATCCCCTCCAAAGCCCTTTTGGCAGCATCTGGCAAAGTTCGAGAACTCCAAGATGCCCAACATCTCTACAACTTAGGCATTCATATCGATGGAGTTGATTTTCAAAGACAAGCGATCGCCGATCATGCCACAAATTTAGTTAATAAAATACGTGGGGATCTCACCAACAGTTTAAAACGCCTCAAAGTAGATACCATCAGAGGTTGGGGCAAAGTTGTTGATACCCAAAAAGTTAGCGTTTTAGGGGATGATGGAGAAAAAATTCTCACTGCAAAGGATATCATGTTGTGTCCTGGATCTGTGCCTTTTGTTCCCCGTGGTGTAGAAGTGGATCACAAAACCGTTTTTACTAGCGACGAAGCCGTAAAATTAGAAGTTTTACCCCAATGGATCGCGATCATTGGCAGTGGTTACATCGGTCTAGAATTTTCCGATATTTACACCGCCTTGGGGTGTGAAGTCACTATGATCGAAGCATTAGATACCTTAATGCCAGGGTTTGACCCCGAAATCTCTAAACTAGCCGAAAGAAGCCTGATCAAAGCCCGTGATATCGAAACCTACTCCGGGGTATTTGCCACAAAAATTACCCCAGGCGCGCCGGTTACCATCGAATTAACGGATGCTAAAAGCAAAGAAGTGATCGATGTTTTAGAAGTAGACGCTTGCTTAGTGGCCACAGGAAGAGTTCCGGCTACCAAAAATCTGGGACTAGAAAACATCGGTGTTGAAACCAACCGCGGCTTTATCCCCGTCAACGATAAAATGGAAGTGTTACGAGACGGGGAACCAGTCCCCCATCTCTGGGCAGTAGGAGACGCAAACGGGAAAATGATGTTAGCCCACGCAGCCTCTGGACAAGGGGAGATCGCTGTTGAAAATATGTGTGGACGAGACAAAACCATCGACTATCGCAGTATTCCAGCAGCCGCCTTCACCCATCCCGAAATTAGTTATGTGGGCTTAACCGAACCAGCAGCCCGTGAATTAGGAGCAAAAGAAGGGTTTGAGGTTTCAAGCGTTAAAACTTACTTCAAAGGCAATTCTAAAGCCCTTGCGGAAGGGGAAACTGATGGCATTGCTAAGGTAATATATCGTAAGGATAATGGGGAATTACTGGGGGTACATATCATGGGTATTCACGCCTCCGACTTGATCCAAGAAGCGGCTAATTCCATCGCCCAACGTCAAAAGGTTCAAAATCTCTCCTTGAACATCCATACCCATCCCACATTATCAGAAGTATTGGACGAAGCCTTTAAACGGGCAGAAGCCACAGTTTAAACTGATATCTTGCACCAGTATAGAAAAACTTAAATTAGTAAGCAGTCAGCACTCAGCAGTTCCTCACTCCGTTCCGGCGCTATCGCACAGCAGTCAGCATTCGTTTAATCTTACTCACAGTAGATGATAGGGATTGATATTTTTCAGCTGATGGCTGATAGCTGAACCCTTACAAACTAGCCAGTTTTATTGAAGGTGCAAGATGTGAGTTAAACTCAACGGGGAAACTGGGGAACTCAAAAATAAACTAACAATCGAGTACACCCTCTCCCCTTTTGAGAATTAATTCGCGCAATGGGGAACAAACCCCTTAAAATGGGTAAAGTTAGGTATCAAAATGAAAAAAAGGGTAACAAATATATGACACCATCTTTAGCTAACTTCTTCTGGAGTCTCGTCTTGGGAACCGTTATCGTCGTTATCCCGGTCACCATCGGACTTATCGTTATCAGTCAAAGCGATAAAATCAAACGCAACTCCTAAGCTTATTCAAGCCGATCCCATCCTTATTTGGGTGGGGTCATTTTTATAATTTAGTTATATTAATAATAAGCATTAAGTTTGCCCCATTGGGTATGCTTAAAACGAAAAAAAATTCCCCACCATAGGAAACGAAGACGGAGAGCGATAATGGTTAATTTTGGGCTGAACTCGGCCAGTGTTCTTGGAATTTTTTTAGCTGTTGCTGGTGCAGGTTTATACTTCCTACGAAGCGTACGGCCAGAACTATCAAGAGATCACGACATCTTTTTTGCCGCAGTTGGCTTGTTATGCGGACTAATTTTACTGTTTCAGGGGTGGCGACTCGATCCTATCCTACAATTCGGACAATTTTTATTGACAGGTTCGGCCGTATTTTTTGCGGTAGAAAGTATCCGCTTGAGGGGTGCCACAACAGAACAAGCAAGAAGAAATTCCTCTTTTGTGGATGACGATCGCCGCGTTAGTAAAACCCGTGTCTACACAGAAGCAGAACTCGATCGCTTAGAACCCTACGAAGACGAAGAACCCACCTACCGCAATAATCCTCGTTTACAGGGGTACGCTGATCCTCGTAGCGATCGCAGGTACGAACAAGAAACTCCTCGCCCCAGAACATCCCGTCGTCAACCTCCTTCTAGTAGCGACCCCTACGGCGATCGCCCTTCCTCAAGACGCAGAAACGCCCCAAAACGTCCCACCAACGATGGTTACGATGCTTGGGATAGTAGGGATGATATGTGGGAAGATCGCCCTAAAAAACGCCGTCCTACTCGTCCTCGTCCAGAGAATAACGCTTCGGAAACATCATCTCCTCCTCCCCGTCAACGTTCTTCCCGTCCCACTTCATCACAAAGACGTTATTCTGCTTCTCCAGAGGAAACTCCCACCCCCACAGACTATGTAGACTATCAACCTATCGACCCAGCAGAAAGCCCAAGAAAGCCTAGATCTCGTCCCTCCGAACCAGAGGATGGTTACGACAGCGATCGCCCATCAGATAAGTCTAATTCTGACTATTAAAGACTCTCAAAGAATTAAGAATTTACATACATAACAATTCTAAATTCTAAATTAAAGGTCATGACAGTAATTGCTCACCGATTGTTAAAAGCAATTTTCGGGATTGGTTTAATGAGTATCTTGGGTGCTTGTGGTACCTTTAAACGCCCTGAACCCCCTGCTACTCTCAATAGTCGTTACAATGATCAGCAACCTACTCTTAGCGGAGATGGTCGCTGGTTAGCTTTGGTATCTAATCGCAATAATAGTAATGAGATTTTGCTGTACAATTTACAGAGTAAAAGGTTTGTCCAATTGCCAGGGTTAAATCAAAGTAACGTTATTCTAGAAAGCCCTAGTTTAAGCCGTACAGGAAGATATTTAGTTTATATTTCCAGTATACAAGGACGACCAGATGTGGCTCTTTACGATCGCACTATCCAACGAGCAGAAATACTAACCGAAGGTTATCGTAATTGGGTGAGAAACCCCCAAATTAGTGCCGATGGACGCTACATCATTTTTGAGACCGCAAGACGAGGACAATGGGATATTGAAGTGTTAGATCGTGGTCCTTTGATCGAACTAGATATTCCCGATGGGACACCAGTAGTAAATCCATCATTAACCCAGTAACTTCTATTAGTTACCAGTTATGAGTTTAAGTTGAAGATTAATTTGTGAAGCATTATCTTATTCTTTGGATGGTTGTTATTAGTAGTATTGCAGGGGGTTGTACAGGGTATCCTCGTTACTTAAACTTTCCTTTTGATGTAGGAGGAAAGGGTTTAAATAGTCGTGCTTCGGACTTAGAACCTCAAGTAACATCTACTTATATCGTTTTTATTTCTGATAGAAATGGCTCTCAAGATGTTTATCTTTTCGACGCTCAAAAACGAGAGTTAATTACTTTACCAGGGTTAAATGCGTTGGATGAAATTGCATCTCATCCTTCTATTTCTGAGGATGGTCGTTATGTGGTTTTTGCTAGTAGTCGTCAGGGAAAGTCTAATGTTTATGTTTATGATCGAGAAACGCAACAAAAACGCAATTTAACCGCCAATTTACAAGCCGAAGTTCGTCACCCTATCATCAATGCTGATGGAACTACAATTGCTTTTGAAATTGCTAAAAATGGTCAATGGGACATTATACTTTATGATTTGTTTGGTAATCCTTTAGAATTTTAATTAATTCTGCTTTATTACTTCGTTAACATCAAAAGTAAGGTGTCAGCGGATTAAAGCAATGATCTTTCTTCATCATCAATATGATACAATCCTAAGTAGTCTATCTACAACTATAGTGTTGATAGACTGCTTAGTACCTGGACAAAAATAAACGTTTAGGGAGTAGTTACATGGCAGAACCATTTTATTTTTCTAATAATCATCTTGCTAAAAATGTTGAGGATTTGGTATTACTATGCGAACAATTCCCGGAAGAAGGACTGGAATATTTAATCAGAGGAGACTTTGAAAAATGGTTGGATTATATTGGAGAACAGAAATTTTCCGTTATAGCTAAGAAAGCAAGATCAGTAGTCTCTCTTTCGCAAGACAGTGATCCATTGCAATTTTTTATAGCTAATTGTCAATCATCTCTCAATCCTGATACTCATATTCAAAAAGCTACTGTTGAAGATAAGGGTTCTTATAGCAATACAGAAAAGCGTTTTCGGATTGTTTTTTCTTCCTCTAAAAATGTAGCTAGATTAAATAAGTTTAGTCATCGGGAATGCGTAGTTAACTACAGTCAAATGTCCCAGAAACTTCATAACATCCACAAGAGTGGTGGGAAAGTTCTCACAATTACGGAAGTAGTCTAGTTGTGTAGTTTTTGATTAACTCTTTATGGGTTTCCCTGCTCTGATACTGAGGGGAATCTTAATGATAGATAGCTTTAGTAGAGTCGTTAGGTTCAAGCTTAAGGAGCAATAACTGTGAAGAAGAGTAAAAGGTGAGAGTTCTGTTATAAAAATTAATAATAAAACAAGGGAGAAACAGTTATTCTGATCGAAAGCTTGATCATAGAGGATTAAATAGTTACAAAAATGTAGATGGTCAAGAAACACAACTGCTAAGGGGTTCTTTGATGATCGCAAAGGGGAACCCTTCTCTTATTTTTACTTTGTGGTTTAGGGGAGAACCTAACAGGGCTCATCAAATCTGGTGTAAGTTCGGCCATATTTAAACCAGTACTGCTTTAAAGGATGATTGGGGTTGGGAAGAGTGCCTTTAACTTGATAGAGAATAACTTGTCGATGATTTCCTCTCCAGATTCGCTTGATAGGTTCAACAGATATTAAGGTACCATCGAGAGTTCGAAGACAATCTTCAAACCTTTCAATGGTGCTGTAATGAAAGGTCTCAAAAACAAGAAAACGGTCAGAAAAAATGAGATGACGACTTCTGATCCAAGAGTGCATTTTTTGACGAGCAAGAGGAGGTAACATCTGAAGAATGATACTGGTTAGTATCAATTTAGGAAATGGTTAGGGTATTTTGGACTAAAAATGGGCAGAGTAACTGTTGCAGTTAATCCTGCCTAGGAGATCAGATGGTCTTTTCCTAGTACATAACGGTAGGCCCTGCGAATAGCAATTTCTGCTTCTTCTTCGCTCCAATTTCCCGGCAACTCCACAGGAGCCGTATCTAAAAAAGGTTCAAAACCTAACCGTTGTGCTACTGTTAAACTCGTCATTTTAACCTCCTAACAATGCGGCAAATTAGATACAACAAGACCTGGAGAAACAGATAATTGCTCACTACTTAAGCAAACAATCTTCTGTTTTTCCAGGTCATTAGCACTTTCTAGATGACTAGCTTAGTACATTGATTGCGTAATCGATGTAGGAATTGGCTTCACCAGCGGCATCACCACTTAAACCATGATTAGCTTTGATGTACTTGAGAGCTTCAATGTACCAGCTAGGAGACAACTCAAAAGTACGGTTAATTTCATCGATACCAGCGATGAGATACTCATCCATAGGACCGGTTCCACCAGCAACTAAACAATAAGTAACCATGCGGAGGTAGTAACCTATATCACGAGAACACTTGTCTTTCCCACGCTGATCCGCAGCATACGTAGGCCCTGGCATTTGGGTAGTGTAAGGGAATTTTGCGTAAACAGCATTAGCTGCACCTTGAATTAAAGTGTCTTTCTTTTCAGTCAATGTTTTAGCTGCGTCTAAACCAGCGTTTGCACGTTTAAAACGTCCAAACGCTGACTGGATCTCTGTGTTGCTCAAGAAGCGTCCCTGAGAATCAGCACTAGAAATCGCTTCGGTTAAGGGGGTTTTCATGTTTGTTTTATCTCCCGATTGTTTTGCTAAGTTTTCCTAGAATACCGTATCGAAATTGTTTTTAGATTGCTTATGAACCACTAAAGGGCTTTTATTAAGCAACAGCAGCCGCCGCCCGATCGAAGTAACCTGCAATCTCTGCGGCAATAGCAGAGCAATCTCCAGAGGTAATTCCATTGGGATCTTTAACAATAGCTAAGGAAGCATCCTTCATTTTTTGAACGCCATTAGCCACAGAACTCCCAGGAGTTCCCAAAGCCAAATAAGTTTCACGAAGTCCATTGAGACAACGATCTTCTAAAATACTTGCATCTCCGCTAAAGATAGAATAAGTGATATAGCGCAGGATAATTTCCATATCACGTAAACAAGCAGCCATACGACGACTGGTGTAAGCATTTCCACCAGGTTGGATTAATTGGGGCTGCTCAGCAAATAAAGCGCGAGCTGCATCAGCAACAATGGTGGAAGCATTGCTCGTGATACGGTTGACAGAGTCCATCCGCTTGTTGCTTTCAGCTACCATTTTGCTTAGTGCATCCAGTTGGTCGGCAGATAGAAAATCACCGCGAGCATCGGCTTGGGAAACAACTCTCGTAAATGCGTCGAACATTCAATCAATCTCCTACTTGACTTAATTTAAGTTGGGTTGGGTTATCTAAAGATTTCCATTAGGTTTGATTATGCCGTATTTAATCGTCAAAATCACTGTAGTTCCTTAAAAGCTTTACAAAAGTTTTCTTAAGAAACCCGAGAAACCTTAATGATCTTCTCAGAACCGTCGGGGGCATTGGAGATGACTTTCATCTCTAGTTGTGTCCCCTTCAAGTTAATTTTATACAATGACTTTGCCTATTTTTTCATTACGTATTATTAAAAAAACAGAATTCTTCGGTAAACTAATATTAAGAATAGTCTAGAGACTCTGATGTTAGTGGATTAGAGAGGGATCATGTTTTTTGTAGTTGTGGTGTTGTTGTTTGTGGTTAATTGGATCGCTTCCTATGCTCTAGCGATTATCCCTATTCATCTAGTGACTTATTTAGGTTCTTTCGTACAGTTGTTTTTTATATTCATACTATTACTAGTTTTTAGTTGGTTTTTTGGCGAATGATGCCCGAAATCGAGGACAATGAGCAGACTTAAAAAACCCTCACTGTTTGGTAACCTTTTCAACTCGAGTTAGGAGTTAGGAGTCAGGAGTCAGGAGTTAGGAGTTAGGAGTCAGGAGTCAGGAGTCAGGAGTCAGAAGTCAGGAGTCAGGAGTTAGGAGTCAGG
>NZ_JARVCN010000453.1:0-13397 GCF_038442745.1 Crocosphaera sp. Alani8 | reverse complement strand
AGTCAGGAGTCAGAAGTTAGGAGTCAGGAGTCAGAAGTTAGGAGTCAGGAGTCAGAAGTTAGGAGTCAGGAGTCAGGAGTCAGGAGTTAAGTTTTTTTAGTGAGATAATCAGTGTTTGAGACTCCTGAGATCGACAAATTTTCTTATATGGAACTCAGGTTCTAAGCTTTAATCAGAGCCACATGAACGATACCATCTCCTTGATTAACCAAAGGATTCTGTACTTGACCAATAACCACACCTTGATAAGGAGAACGAATTTTTGCTTGAGTTTCCCCAAAAGCATCGGTAATAATGCCCAAAAGTTGTTTTTTGGCAATTTTGTCCCCCAAGTTAACTTGTAAATGCAGTAATCCACTACGAGAAGCCCTAATCCACTTTGTTTTTTCTATTTCTAGGGAATGGGATGGGGATGATGTCTCCTCAGTGAGAGGATGGGTATACATTTCTAATAAATCCATCACCTGTAAAATCCCTCTGACTCCGATTTCTATAGCTTCTGAATCAAAACGACAAGCTTCTCCGGCTTCGTATAACAATACGGGAATTCCTCGTTTACTGGCAGCCTGACGCAAGGAACCATCCCTAGTAGTAGCATGAATCATCAGAGGTGCGCCAAAGGCTTGAGCGCAACGATAAGTCTCCGTATCCAGCAGATTAGCCCGAATCTGGGGTAAATTTGTTCTCGGTTTGGCTGCGGTGTGTAAATCGATGCCGTGGGTACTCTGGTTGACGATTTGTGTCATAAATAAATGGGCTAGACGGGATGCTAACGATCCTTGAGAGGAACCGGGAAAAGAACGGTTTAGATCGCGACGATCGGGCAAATAGCGAGATTGTTCGATGAAACCAAAGACATTCACCACCGGAACGGCAATAATTGCTCCGTATAAATATTTAGCGGTAATTTTGCTTAAAATTTGTCGAATGATCTCAACCCCGTTGATTTCATCCCCATGAATAGCTGCACTTAACCACAATATTGGACCATCGTATTGACCATTAATCACCACCACCGGCAAAGAAATAATTGTTCTGGTGGGGAGTTGAGCGACAGGAATCTCTAGACGTTGTTTTTGACTGGGAGCGATCGCTACTCCACCGATTTCTAAGGTTTGGTTGGTCATGACACCATAATTGAAATTCAGAATTGAGGAGGTAAAATCCAGACAAAATTAAAGCTGACACTCTATATTTCGCTCCTTAACTCGGAAACTAAAACTGAATACGATCGCCGGTATTTCCAGAGGGGGCGTTTTTGGCTAAGAATTCGATAATCTTTTTAGCAACATCGATACCGGATGCTTTTTCGATCCCTTCTATTCCAGGAGAAGAGTTAACTTCCATCACTACTGGACCTTGATTAGACCGTAGCATATCTACTCCGGCAACCTTTAATCCCATTGATTTGGCAGCCTTGACAGCAGTTGTTCGTTCTTCTGGGGTCAATTTAACCATGTCTGCTTTTCCTCCCCGATGCAGGTTGGATCTAAAATCACCTTCTGCTCCTTTCCGTTTCATCGCTGCAACAACTTTTCCCCCAACGACGAAACAACGTAAATCTACTCCTGCAGCCTCTTTAATGAATTCTTGTACTAAAATGTTGGCATCCAGTTGACGAAAGGCTTCTATGACAGATTTGGCTGCGTTACGCGTTTCTGCCAAAACCACCCCGATTCCTTGAGTCCCTTCTAATAATTTAATCACCACCGGCGCACCCCCGACAAATTCTAGTAACCCATCGATATCCTGTGTCGCATGGGCAAATCCTGTCACCGGTAAACCAATGCCATCTCTTGACAGAATTTGCAAGCAACGCAGTTTATCCCGAGAACGAGAAATTGCTTGCGATTCGTTTGCACTAAAAACTCCCATGACTTCAAACTGACGAACCACTGCTGTACCGTAAAAGGTTTTAGAGGCGGCAATACGGGGGATAATTGCGTCGAAAGTTTCTAGGAGCGCACCATTGTAATAAACTTCGGGTTTATGGGAAGTAATGTTCATGTAGCAACGAAGATAGTTAACCACACGCATATCATGTCCTAATTCTTCGCCAGCTTCTTTGAGTCTTTTGGTAGAGTAGATTGAAGCATCTTGGGACAAGATAGCAATTTTCATACAACTTCCTCTTGGTTTATTATAGCTAATTTTTTATCTTATAATAATATGTTGGTTTTGCAATATTTTTATAGGTTAAATGTCTTTAATAACAACTAAAAAATTTTATCAATTACTAATATTCATATTTTTGATATTTGCTACATTAAGAACTTTAGAAATATTGAAAATTAATAGAGCTAATCGACAAGAAGAACTACACTATAGTAATCTAGAAAAACTATTAAGTACACAAGATTGGGAGAAGGCTGATTATGAAACAAGCTTGTTGATGGAAGAGATTACAAATCAACAGAGATATCCATTATCTGATTTTGTAAATTTTATTACTCTTGGTCAGTTTCATCAGAAAATTATAATTGATGATATTTCCTGCAAAGACCTCTTAAAAATTGATAGCCTATGGACTAAGTATAGTGAAAATAGATTAGGATTTAGTGTACAAAGAAAAATACTAAAACCCTTAGATTCTGAGCTTGAAATTGAAACGGAAGAAGATATGGATGCCAGGACTGGTAGAAGAACTAACGAAATACTTCAATGGAATGGATATTATCCATACCCGAGTTATTCATCAGATTTACAAAAACAACGTGAGCAAAAAATCAAAGAAAAACATTATCGGAAAATAAAAAATATTCCCATATCAAAAATTACTTATGGTTATTTACCTTATAAACTTTATACTGATACTATGTACACCAAACTTATTAATAGTTGGGGATATATAACTATGCCAAATACTATAAGATCCACTGTTAAAAAAGTAGAAGAATGTTCCAGTATTAAACCTAGTTCTTAACCAAATTAAGCGGGAAACAGTTTATGGGTACACTAGAACTGTAGGCTATGACAACAGCACTAATATCAGCTTATTTTTGAAAAACGTCATAAATATTTGTGCAGAAGCAAAAAACTATGTTAAAATAGGAAACGCTTATGGCGAGCGTAGCCAAGTGGTTAAGGCAGCGGATTGTGGTTCCGCCATTCGTGGGTTCGAGTCCCATCGTTCGCCCTAGATGTACTCTAAAGGTATTTGTTAAATTATTCTTGGGTTTTTGGATGGACTCCAGATTATTACACTACGCTCAGAGGTAGCGTTCTAAAAAAGTTATGTGTGGTATTGCTGGAATCTGGGGACAAACGGAGCAAGTTAGTGTAGAGGCTATGATGAGGAGTATTACTCATCGTGGTCCAGATGCACAAGGTATTTTTAAGGTTCCCGACGGTTCGGGGATTTTGGGACATCAAAGACTTAGTATTATGGATGTGGATGGAGGTGATCAACCCATTCACGCTCAAGAAAATTCCCAAGCAATTATTGGCAACGGAGAAATCTATAACTATCCTCAATTATTACCAGAGTTAGCCAAAAAATACAAATTTTTAACTAAGAGTGACACTGAAGTTGTTTTACATCTATACAAAGAAAAAAGCATCACCGCAGTAAATGAACTAGATGGAATGTTTGCCTTTGCTATCATCGATGATAACAAGTTTATGGCAGCCCGAGATCCTATTGGCATCAAACCCCTTTACTATAGCGAGAAAGATGGTAACTTCTGGTTTGCTTCAGAATTAAAAGCGATTACTCAATTTTGTGAGAATGTAGAGGAGTTTCCCCCAGGACATTTCTTTTCATCAGAAACAGGGTTTTCTCAATACTATACATTACCAGATATTCCCCCAGAAAAGGATATTAATGTAGACGATTTACTACAAGAAATACGCGAGACAGTAGAAGCATCTGTGGTCAAAAGATTGATGTCAGATGTACCTTTAGGAGCTTTTTTATCGGGGGGATTAGACAGTAGTATAATTGCTGCTGTAGCCAAAAAACATAAATCTGAACTACATACTTTTTCTGTGGGTATTGCAGGAAGTAAAGATATTAATGCAGCTCGTTTGGTTTCGGAATATTTAGGAACTATACACCACGAATATATTATTACTCCCGAAGAAGCGATCGCAAAATTACCAGAGATTATTTATTATTTAGAATCCTTCGATCAAGACTTAGTTAGAAGCGGTATCCCTTGTTATTTTACTTCTCGTTTAGCCTCTGAATATGTAAAAGTTATTTTGACAGGGGAAGGAGCAGACGAGCTTTTTGCAGGTTATACCTACTATAAAGATATTCCTGATGATAATATTTTGCACACAGAATTAAGGCGATCGGTTAATAGTTTACACAACATTAATCTACAGCGTGTTGATCGTTTGACTATGGCCCATTCTATCGAGGGTAGAGTCCCATTTTTAGACCTAAAAATGATCGAACTAGGTCAAAAAATTCCTGCCCATTTAAAACTCAAGGGAACTCCTCCTGTGGAAAAATGGATTTTACGAAAGGCGTTTGAAGATATGTTACCAGAGGAAATTGTTTGGCGCAAAAAAGAACAATTTGACGAGGGAAGTGGGACAGTTGACTTATTAACAGAAACCCTCAAAGATGTAATGAATGAACAACAGGCGAAACAATACCAAAAAGAACATTCTGACATGAAGTTAAGATCAGCAGAAGAATGTTATTACCATCAAATTTTTATGAAAGCTTTTGATAACCCCCACGCTATTTTAAACAATGTTGCTCGTTGGGCAGAAACACGGTTTTAAAAAAGTAATAAATAGTCTCAAAACTTTACAGATTATTTAAAAACTCCTCTAAATCTGTATTAGTTTGTACTAGGATATTTTTTAGGGTTAGTGGATTAACTTCTTGTCGGGGATGAGGTATGGGAAAAGTAATGGTATTGGTTTCTATTTTTTTAAGAATAAAGTGATCCCCACTGTGTCTATGTTTTTGAAACCCTAATTTTCGGAAAGCTTTAATAGCTTTTCTACTGGAGATATTAGTTAAGTTAGAGGTAGGAATGGAAGGATTATTATTAATGTTTAGGGATTCATTAATGATTGTATCGTTTTCCTCTTTGTAGGTTTCTAAGACAAATTCTAGATATTTATTCTTTTCAATTTCTGAGTTTAAATTTTCTCTGAGGGTTTTATTTTGTAGTATTAGTCTTTCTTTTTCTTGCTCTATATTTTGTGCTTCTTCAAAAGCATACTGAGATTCTAGTTTAACTAAACTAATTTGTCTCTCAAATTCTTTTTGTATAGTTTCTTCCCGTTGTTGAATTGATTTTTCGTTAGATAATTGTAATTCTTGTAAATTATTTATTTTTTCTTTATTCTCTCTATTTTGAGTTATTAAAGTTTCAATCTTTTCTCTGAGAGATTGAATTTGATTTTTGCTTGTTTGTTCTAAATTTTGCTGTTCTTCTAATTGTAATAATAGATAGTTTCTTTCTTGTTTGATGTCTTCTAATTCCTGAGATTTATCTTGCCATATTTCCAAAATCAAGATTTCTTGTTCATATTCTTCGATAATAGCTTGGAGGTTTCGTATTTTTTGAGTTTGATGAATTTCTAATGATTCTAACTTTTGATGTTCTTTTTCTCTTTCCTCTATTAAACGAGAATTTTGAACAACTTTTTCTTTAAGATTGTTTTGGAGAAGGGAAATTTCTTTTTGCAGTTGGATATGTTGATTCTCTAATATTTTTTGATTCTGATCAGCAATTTTTCTTTTTTCTGTTTCTTGTTTGACCAATTGTTGTTCTAATTTTAATTTTTGGAAAAGTTGTTCCTTTTTTCTGAGAATTAAAAGTCGATAACTTAAAAAGCACTCAGTAAAACTCCAGATAAATAACCCCCCAATTATAAACAATAATATGGTTAAATTATAAATGGGAAAAATAGTGTTTTTTTTAAAAGGATTTTGCAACCATCGCAGTAATTCTTTTGCAAAATTTTCAGAAGTATCCCTAATATAATAAACTCGAGCAATAATTGATTGTTCATCAATATATTTTTCATGATCATTTTCCTTTTTTTCATCTTTAAAGTAATAACTTTGAGCTTGTAAAGAGAGAGGGTTTAACAGTAAATGATGAGGATATTTATTAATATTTTTAACTAAGATATTATTAATCCAATTTGATTTATGTTGAGAATTTTTATAAGAATAGTTAACAATATTTTTCTTTTGTGTATCTGTAATTATTAATCCTTGTAAACCACGATAATTAGTATTTAAAATTTGTGTAATCTGTCTTGTGTTATCATTAGTAATAGCATTAGATAAAGCTAAAGGAACTGTGGGAAATAAAGCGTTAACGTCCGAAGATTGAGATGAGAGCAAAGAAGGATTGTGATATGTATAATATGTTTGACGAACTGCTAATATACCAAACGCTAATAACAGTAACTCAATAATAATTAATCGACCAAGAATAACCGCAACTCGTCGATAAGATAACTGCTTTCTAAAAAGTGGAAAGAGCATTCTGTGGAGATTTGAAGATAAGCTTTAATTATAATAATTTAATTAACAAAATCTCAAGCATTCTTCATATTATTTAACCTATGGAGTGAAATGTAAAATATCATTTTCACTCCACTAAAACACAAGTAATTTTCGTCATCCTGTGATTACGGTACACTCTATGGCAAAATAGTAAAACTGTAAATTATGCCCATAAACAGCCTTGATAGAGTTAATGAATATGAAAATTGGTGATCGCGTTCGCATTATAGAATCTGTTATTGTTTATCATCATCCTGAACATAAAAAACAACCTTTTGACCTAAAAGGAATGGAAGGGGAGATAATCGATATTGTCACCACCTGGCAGGGTCGGCCCGTTAGTGCAAATCTACCTGTATTAGTTCAATTTGAGAAGCGATTTAAAGCTCATTTTCGTGACAATGAAGTAGAAGTCACAGAAGTAGCCGAGAAATAGACTATTGAAGCCATTAAACCTCTTATTACATCCTCACCCAATCTCTATCATCTCAAAAACTCAGTACAGAATGAAAACCTAACAACCCATGAATTCCTTTTTCAAGAGACTTTCTGCGGTCATTCGTTTTGCCATCCCCGTCGCCCTCTGTTTATGCCTAATTTTAGCAGTGATTATCCCTCGTCTAGATGCTTCTGCGGTGAGAGTAACCCTGTTAATGCAAGCCTTAGAAGCAGCCCAATGGGAACCCTTTGTGCAAGAATTTAACGAAAAACACCCCGATATTGAACTAGAAATTATAGAAGGGCCAAACGCAAGTAACCAAGTGGAAGACTTGTACACCTCCTCATTTTTACTGGGTAATTCCCCTTACGATCTCGTTTTTATGGATATTGTTTGGGTTCCTAAGTTCGCCGCAGCCGGGTGGTTAAGAAGTCTATCAGATCGCATCTCAGAAACAGAATTATCTGCCTTTTTAGAAGGAGACATCAATGGGGGACGCTATCAAGGGGAATTATATCGAATGCCGGTGCGATCTGATGGGGGAATGCTTTATTATCGTACCGATTTATTGGCTCAAGGTGGCTATCAACCCCCCGAAACTTTTGGGGACTTATTAGAAATATCTCAAACTTTGCAAGGACAAAACCTAGCAGAATGGGGCTATTTGTGGCAGGGAAAACAGTACGAAGGGCTACCAGCTATGTTTGTCGAGGTTCTAGCTGGATATGGGGCTTTTTGGGTCGATCCAGATACCCTCGAAGTGGGTTTAGACCTTCCCGAAGCCATAGAAGCAGTAAAATTTTTGCGCAGTACCTTAACGGAACAGGTTTCACCCCCAGGTATTACTACTTATGCTGAAGAAGAAGCCCGTCGCCTCTTTCAAAACGGAGACGCTGTATTTATGCGGAATTGGCCTTATGCGTTCGGACTTCTATCCGCCGAAGATTCTCCCATTAAAGGTAAATTTGCCATTAAACCGATGGTTCACGCCCCCAAACAGTCCAGTGGAGCTTGTTTAGGGGGTTGGGGTTTGGGTATTAGTAGTACCAGTCAACACCCAGATGCAGCCTGGGAAGTGGCTAAATTCTTCAGCAGCGAAGACATACAAAGAAGGTTTATCCTTTCTACGGGATATGTTCCCAGTCGTCGGGTTTTATTTAACGATCCTGAAATTTTGGCCAAATATCCCCATTATTCTCAATTATTGCAAGTAGTGGAAAATGCTGCCTTACGGCCTCCCATTGCTCAATACGCCCAAGCTTCCGATATTTTACAACGTTATTTGAGTGCTGCTATCACAGATCAAATGACTCCAGAACAAGCGATGAACAAAGCAGCGAAGGAGACAAGATTGTTGTTAGGTAGATAATCAAGGTTAAGCTAACACCTATTTAAACGACATATTCTGAAATCAATAATTTTACATACCATTTCCCAGACTCATGAGGTATTGAATTTTTGGTTTTAATATTATTATATTAGTAAAAATATGGCTGACAAAAACCTAGAAAAATTACTATTAGCTATTGAGACAAATGATCTAAAAACAATCAGAAAACTGATTGCTACTGATCTAGAAGTTGTGGAACGTCGAACTGTTCGAGGAGAAAGACCTCTTGAGTCAGCAATTGAATCAGAAAATACTACAATTATTAAAAAATTAATAGAAGTAGAAGCAAATCCTAATCTAATAGTTGCAGACAATCTTCCATTAACAACAGCCGCCTCCTATGGTTATCTAGATATTGTCAAGCTATTAGTCAAAGCTGGTGCCAATGTTAATTTATTTGATAACAATACAGGAACTACACTAGAAATGGCTATTATCAATGGTCATTATGATGTGTTTAATTATCTAGCACCCCTAACTTCTACAGATTTAAGAATTTGGTCAGAAATACATTCACTTTTTATAAGTGTATTAGATGAAAATGTTAAGGCAATAAATTTTTTAGCTCAATCTGGAGTGTATATTAATCAAGTTTTTGGAGAACCCTTAATTAAATCTTTACAAGATAAAGATAAAGAAGTTAGACAGACAGCTAAAGAAGCTCTTCTTAAAATAATTGACAAGTATCCCGAAATTGAAAATACAATCCCTTTTTAATCGGAAGGGTTAACCCAATTTGGGAAAAACTAAGGAGAGCGACAAGAGAGACAATCTAGATATTTTGCTGTGTCAAGTAAGGAAATTTTGATTTAGATGGAGTGTGTTCAAAGTTTAACAGGTTAAGTTAAATTGTACTTTAAAATACAATAAATAGCCTGAAATCCATCTTTCCAACCAATCTTCTTGCCTTCCTTATAAGTTCTCCCGTAGTAAGAAATGCCAACTTCATAAATACGACACCCCATCTTAGCCACTTTTGCCGTAATTTCTGGTTCAAACCCAAAACGACTCTCCTCAACCTTAATCCTTTGGATAACCTCTCGTTTGAACGCTTTATAACAAGTTTCCATATCCGTTAGGTTAATGTTAGTCAACATATTGGATAACGTCGTGAGAAACTTATTACCCACCATGTGCCAATAATAAACAACCCGATGGGGACGACTCCCCTGAAACCGGGAACCAAAAACCACATCTGCTTTACCTTTGAGAATAGGTTCTATCATTAAAGGATATTCTTGGGGATCGTATTCTAAATCTGCGTCTTGAACAATGACGATATCTCCTGTTACTGACGCAAAACCAGTCCTTAGTGCAGCCCCTTTTCCCCTATTTTTACGATGATAAATAACTTGATCAACCAACGGTTCTAATTTGGATTGTAGCAATTCTCTTGTGCCATCGGTGGAACAATCATCTACTATAATAATCTCGCAATTTTTTACAGGAGACGCTTTCACTGCTTCGATAACTTGACCAATAGTCCCAATTTCATTAAAACAGGGAATAACCACCGATAATCTCATTTTTTACACTTCCCACACACCACAATTGAGCAATTTTTTATTTTTGAAACTATAACAATAGCAACTTTAAAGTGTCAATCGCTGATAGATGATTAATAGACAATAATTCAGTATCAATAGTTCCCAAGCTGAGTTCGGTGTTAAGAGCTTAACCTTTAGGGAAAATAATTGGGTTTAAAATTTTGCCTGAGAATGCGAATAGTTTTTGAGACGGACTATCAATCTCTGTCTCAAAAACAACCTTTGTCCCATAGTTTCGGTATTTCCGGTAGGGAAATTCTAACTTCCTTAAGGTTCCTCCCCCGGTTCTAAAATACGTTGAAATAAATAACCAGTTCCCCTAGCGGTTAAAATCAGTTCAGGGTTACTGGGATCGTCTTCTAATTTTGCCCGTAAACGGGAAATATGCACATCCACTACCCTCGTATCCACATGACGTTCAGGAGTATAACCCCATACCTCTTGTAAAATCTCAGAACGGGAAAACGGTTCCCCCGAACGACTAACTAATAACTCCAATAAGCTAAATTCCATTCCAGTCAAACGGATACGCTCATCTCCCTTGTAAACTTGGCGTTTATTGGTATCAATTTTAATCGAAGCAATAGCAATAACCCCAGAACTAGGAATTCCTGGTGCGCCATTTTTTTCCACCCGTCTCAACACAGAGCGAATTCGTGCTTCTAACTCTTTGGGTGAAAAGGGTTTGACCACATAATCATCAGCACCCAATTCTAAACCCGTAATGCGATCGGCCACATCTCCCAGAGCAGTTAACATGATGATAGGAATGTCTGATTCTTTGCGTAACTCCTGACATACCCCATAACCATCCAACTTAGGCATCATCACATCCAATACCACCAAGTCAGGAATAGCGTCGTGAAAGATATCTAAAGCTTCCTCACCATCAGCTGCCGTCACCACATCGTAACCAATCATAGAAAGACGGGTTTCTAAAATACGACGGATACTCGCCTCGTCGTCCACCACTAAAATTTTCTCTTTATGTGTTTCCAATTTCGCCCACGCTCCCTAATACTAAGTAAAGTTGCTAATCTTTAAGTTGAATGGTTGTCCACGGATCTCCCTATAATCGAGAATATCCCTTTTTCCCTATTCTTAAGCCTAAATCCTTGTTTTAGAATCTAAACATCCTTTGAGTTCAAAGAGAATTGTCCTCTTAATACTCCTTATCATTTTCTCGGGTTTTTTTCCTAATATCCAGTATTTTTTTAATTTTTTTAACGTTTCTTTAAATTTCATTATGGCTAAAACACGAACTGTTTATGTTTGTAGCAATTGTGGGGCCGAATATCCTCAGTGGTTCGGCAAATGTGAAGCTTGTCAAGCATACGGAACTTTACAAGAACAAACCGTAAACGCTTCTACCTCTCCTGTGGGAGCCGCAAGGGGTGGGTGGCAATCAAATAACCGTGGCGATCATCGTGGCACAGTTGCCCCAAAAGCTCGTATATCAGTCTCCTTTAATGATATTACAGAAGAAGAACAAGCCCGCTTTGAATCCGGTTATAACGAGTTAGATCGGGTGTTGGGGGGTGGTGTTGTTCCTGGATCTTTAGTTTTGATCGGAGGTGATCCTGGGATCGGTAAATCAACTTTATTATTACAAACCGCTAACCAATTATCCCAAAGATTACCCCGTATTTTATACGTTTCTGCCGAAGAATCTGGGCAACAAATTAAGTTACGAGCCTCTCGTTTAGGAGTAGCAGAAGCTAGTAGTGTTGCTGCCGCAAAAAAAGCAGACAGTAACGGTAAAAATGGCAAGGTCAAAGCAGCAAAAAAGAAAGAACAAGGTTTAGATAAAGCCAATCTTTTTATACTCCCAGAAACGGACTTAGAAGAAATTTTAAGGGAGTTAGAATCTTTGCAACCCCAAGTAGCTATTATTGATAGTATTCAAACCCTATACTTTGCTGCTTTAACTTCGGCCCCTGGTTCTGTAGCCCAGGTAAGGGAGTGTACCTCGGCTTTAATGCAAGTAGCTAAACGGGATAATATTACGTTGTTTATTGTGGGTCATGTTACCAAAGAAGGGGCGATCGCAGGACCGAGGGTGTTAGAACATTTGGTGGATACGGTATTATATTTTGAAGGCGATCGCTACGCTTCCCATCGTCTGTTGCGATCGGTAAAAAACCGCTTTGGGGCAACACACGAAATCGGTATTTTTGAAATGGCAGAACATGGGTTAGTGGAGGTGGAAAACCCCTCAGAGTTATTTTTGGGTAACCGAGATGAGTTTGTCCCCGGAACCGCTACGGTTGTGGCTTGTGAGGGTACCCGTCCCATCGTCGTAGAGTTACAAGCGTTAGTCAGCCCCACTAGCTATGCGTCTCCTCGTCGTTCCACTACAGGGGTAGAATACAGTCGCTTACAACAAATTTTAGCAGTATTAGAAAAAAGGGTGGGAATACCTTTATCAAAATTAGACGCTTATGTGGCTTCAGCAGGGGGTTTAGGGGTAGAAGAACCGGCGGCAGATTTAGGGGTAGCCATCGCTGTTGTGGCCAGTTTTAGGGATCGGGTGGTTGACCCCAGAACAGTTTTGATAGGAGAAGTAGGGTTAGGGGGACAAGTTCGCTTAGTTTCTCAGATGGAATTAAGATTAAAAGAAGCGGCTAAGTTAGGTTTTCAAAGGGCGATCGTTCCCAAAGGACAGAGTTTTGCCGATGATATTGGCATCGAAATTATACCAGTTGGGAAGGTGATTGATGCCATTATTGCTGCCATTCCGCCTCAACAAAAATTTGGTAAAGATTTAGATGATTTAGGGGCAGAAGAAGAAGAAAATTCTGAAAACTTTTAAAAATTCATTAAATCGGAGTCTTTAATAATTTGTTCGTTCTGTTTTTTTATCCAAACTGTATTTATATAATTTACAAGTTTATCTAAATGTTGGTAACTATTGCATTGGTTTTAGTTCTGAGAGTTCATCCCCTAAATCATTTTCTGCTAGTATTTATCCATCTAATTCATACACCAATTATGCACGTTAGTTGATACTAGGGATTAAATAAGTGGATAGTTACTAACTCGAACTATCCACTATTAATTATTAACTGACATTAGTTTTGTCTTGTTTAGAGAGTTTGAACTTACGTTTGATTATTGCACCTGCACCCATGGTTCCAACAGCGAGTAAGGCTAGAGTTGAAGTAGTTTCGGGGACTTGCTCTGAGACAACTTGACCAAAACCGTCCAAAGTATAAATAGCTGGACTTAAAGCTCCTAATTGATCAAATTCTGCTCTAAAAGCAGATGAAACAACCTCCGATACTGATGAATCTATTCGCAATTCCAGGAATGGAAAAGGAAAGGGAGACGGAGGAATTTCAGGGGACGTAACAGGTCCGTACAAACCACCTAATCCAGTTTGCTCAAACAGTAAAATATCAAATTCCCCTGATTCCTCATTAAATGCAAATAATCTAAACGCAGAAGTTCCTCTACGATTACCTAAACTGGGGTCGTTATCTGCTTCATGAAACCTAGACAAACCTAGACAGGCTTGATGTTCAATTCCTGCTT
>NZ_JARVCN010000452.1:0-2231 GCF_038442745.1 Crocosphaera sp. Alani8 | reverse complement strand
AGCCTAAGATTTGTTTGAGTTTTTTAATCTTATTGGGGGATTCAACGATGAGTAATGGCATGATTAATTATGGGAGAATTTTTCCTTTCAAAAGAATTAGCAGAAAATAAGCCACCAAGAAAAATAATAGAGACAAGGTGGCTATTATTATGAGCATTAAACTTTTCTCGTAATTTAAGAAAATAATTTTTGATCGTACCAACCGATATATGAATGCTCACTGCCATTTCTTGGTAAGAATAACCAAAGCTTAACCATTCTAATAATTGCCGTTCTCGTTGAGTTAACTTAATTTGTTGGCACTGCTGATGGTAAAGATTAATTCTTGAAGAAATTTGTTGTAAAGGAACAGACTGAGACTTAAAATTATTGTTCATATCTTTCATCTGATTTTCAAGGAGTAAAGAACTTATCAATGGATAATTGACAATTGACAATTGATAATTAATTAATTCGGTTTAAGACCTCTCCTTTTAAGGAGAAAAAAGTAAAAAGCGTGACTTCCTATCCAATCCTCTTCACTAAGCGGGAGAGGTAATTATCCATTATCCATTATTAATTATCAATTATTGAATGATGGTCTTGGAACGAGTTTTATGATAAAGTTAATCTATCAAAAAACTTCCGAAAATAGCAACAATAAATCAAGGAAATTTGTCTTTTTTGAAGAATTTTAAGGTTTTCTTTATAAGAAAAGAGAGTAATTGATAAAATTATTGATAAATTCAATAATGAAAAGAGGAAAAAAAAGATAATAAATTCAGGACAAAAAAAGAAACCTCCTCAAGTTGACGAGGAGGTTTTAAAATTAATAATGTTTAAGGGAAGTAAAAAGAATTAAGTTAACAAGCCTCACCCCAAAGATTAGTTTGAGGAGGAGCAAACACAGAATTATCAGGAGAAGAACTGGGTTCACTAACAAAACGAGCGCGGTTTTCCATCGCTAAAACTCGTTCAGTATCTCTAATATAAAGAGGAGTAATCAGAGAACGAGCTTGTAAAAAATCATCTAAATCTAAGTAGAGAGAATCAACACCAGTATAAAATTTAGTTTTAGCAGCTTTTTCAACGAGAGCTTGTAATTCAGCCCCAGTAAAATTTTGGGTGCGGTTCAAAAGAATCGCCCATTGTTGTTGAGTTAAAGGAAAATAAAGCTCTCCTTGACTATAGCGAGAGTCAAAACGATTAGCATGGAGTTTGAGGATTTCAAAGCGTTCGATGGCCTGTGGAAAGCCAACATAAAAAATGCGGTCAAAGCGGCCAGCACGGGTCAATTCAGGAGGCAAAGCATCAAGACGATTTAAGGTAGCAATAACAAAAGTTTTAGTTTGCTTTTCTTGTAACCAAGTTAACAAAACCCCTAAAACTTCTTGAGAATTAGAACCGCCATTAAGAGCAGTATCAGGGTCAAAAAATTTATCGAATTCATCGAAGTAACAAACGGCAGGAGAAGCGGATTCGATACGGAGCAAAAGTTGTTTCAAATAGGCCGCACCTTTGGATTTAATGATATCAACGCCGACACTAATTAAAGGAAAACCCAATTTAACTGCGCAAATTTTGGCAGTGAAGGTTTTACCCGTACCAGGGGGGCCAGCAAATAACCAACCCTTGGGAAAAGGAATGCCATTGGCTTGAGCAAAATCAGAATAATCGATGGCAACTTGAGATATAGCGGTTTTAATTAAATCTAATCCTCCAACAGTGTGATTGGGAGTGCGAAGAAAATTTAATCCCAACGCTGAGAGTTGTTGTTGTTTATAGGAGAGTAATTGAGGCTTAATGGCTTGTGATGGGTCGATTAAGCGTAAACCTGTGATTATTTCCGCCGTAGATAAACCAGCTAAAGGAACAGCTAAACTTTCGTCGTTTGTTCCTAGTTCCCTGTTTAAAAGGGTTTTAAGCTCGGATAGGTTGGGAAGTGGCCAATTAACCGAAGGAATCAAAGGGAGTAAATAATCGGGTAAAGATTGACCAATCCCATTGGTAAGAATAAAGGAGCATCTATTTCTTTTTTGAGTTATCAGAGAGATTAGCCATTGAATAATTTGATATTGTTCAACACCCGAGAAACTATCTAATAAAGTAGGAAATTCATCGAGTAAATAGAGTTTGCCAGAGGCAATATCAGGATTTTCCTGAGAACTAGAAATCGTTAAAGGAACTAACTCAACACCCAATCTTTCACTAAGTTGCTTGAATTGTTGGAAAACTAGAGAGCGATCGCTTAG
>NZ_JARVCN010000451.1:0-2232 GCF_038442745.1 Crocosphaera sp. Alani8 | reverse complement strand
GTCTAGATTTACTATTCTTTCATTTTCTCACACCTCATTCCTGATTGCTATATCTCTATTTAGACAAGAAGCTGGGATTAAGCGAAGTATTGACAAATGCTATGAGATTATTACTTACAGTTTATTTGAAACGGTTGTTAATCAATTAGAGGCAGAAGTTACAGTTAAAATACCTGCCAAAAATTATCCTCTATTGCAAGAATTTTCTGATTTGTCACAAGTCCTTCTTAATCTTAGTCATGAACAAAAAGAATGGAGTGAACTTGCACACATTTATCGAGTTGGTGTTACCAATGCAGCAGATAGAGGTTTAGATATGTGGGCTAATTTTGGTCCAGTTATTCAAGTGAAGCATCTTAGTTTAAATCCTGCACAAGTAGAGACGATTATTGATCAAGTTGAAAGTGATAATATTATTATTGTTTGTCGTGACGCTGATGCTTCCGTTATTTCTACCTTAATGAAACAAATTGGATGGGGAAAACGAGTTAGAGGAATTGTTAAAGAGAGTCAATTAATTGAATGGTATTATCGCTGTTTAAGAGGTAATTTTTCTCAGCAAATATCTCAACCTTTAATGAATTTGTTACAACAAAGTTTTGCAGAGGAGTTTCCTGAAGTTACAGAAATTAGGGAATTTTATCAAGAACGCCAATACACCGACATTCAATTACCGCAAATGTGGCAATGAATCAGAAAATCAGCACTGTTTACTAAACTTAATGACACTTCTGACCCAGTAAGCCTTAGATTGATCATAGGTGTAACTTGGTCACTGCGATCGACAAGTTACCGTTAAATGTTTCAGGATGAGTGTTAAAACAAAATTATGACCCCAATAACAGCAGACGTGACAACTCCTCAACAAACCTCTTTACCCCCCACAGATGCAAAAACAAGGGTTAGTGAGTTCATGAAAACCCTACAAGACAAAATTTGTCAAGGACTCGAACAAGCAGACGGTGGGAGTACATTTCGTGAGGACAGTTGGGACAGAGAAGAAGGGGGTGGTGGCCGTTCTCGTGTTATCAGAGACGGTGATTTATTTGAACAAGGTGGGGTGAATTTTTCTGAAGTTTGGGGACAACAGTTACCCCCATCTATCCTCAAACAGCGTCCCTCTGCGGAAGGACACGGTTTTTACGCTACGGGAACCTCTATGGTACTCCATCCCCGTAACCCTTACGTTCCCACAGTTCACCTCAACTATCGCTATTTTGAAGCGGGACCGGTTTGGTGGTTTGGAGGGGGTATCGACTTAACTCCCTATTACCCCTTTGCTGAAGATGCATCCCAGTTTCATCGAACCCTCAAGGAAACTTGCGATCGCCATCATCCCGAATATTATTCTGTGTTTAAACCTTGGTGTGATGAATATTTCTACCTCAAACATCGCCAGGAAACCCGTGGAGTTGGGGGTATTTTCTTTGATTATCAAGATGGAAGTGATCCCTTGTATCGTGGTCCCGATACTGATAAACCTGCAGCCAAATATAGCGATCAATTACCCAGTTTAAAACCTCGAACTTGGGAAGATTTATTTGCTTTTGTCAACGACTGTGGAGATACTTTTCTCCCTGCTTATCTTCCTATTGTTGAGAAGCGTCGTAACACAGAATACGGAGACAGAGAAAGACAGTTTCAATTGTATCGTCGGGGACGCTATGTAGAGTTTAATTTAGTATACGATCGCGGAACTATTTTCGGTCTACAAACCAATGGTCGTACGGAATCTATTTTAATGTCTTTACCTCCTTTAGTTCGTTGGGAATACTGTTATGAACCGGCTCCCAACACCCCCGAAACTCAATTGTATGATGTCTTCTTGAAACCTCAAGATTGGGTTAACTGGAAAGGTTAAAACATGAAATAGACAAGAGACAAAAGAATTTTATCGTCTCTTCGCTCCTGGTGTGGGGGGTGGGGTGTAGGGTTATAACTGACATCTTACACCAGTACACAAAAACTTAAATTAGTAAGCAGTAAGCAGTTCCTCACTCCGTTTCGGCGCTATCGCACAGCGTTCGGCTTTCAGCTAAGAGATGAAAGCGTTAAGCTTATGTTTAATCTCACTCACAGCATAAGATAGAGATTGATATGTTTCAACTGATGGCTGATAGCTGAACGCTCACAAACTAACCAGTTTTATCGAAGGTGTGGGGTGTCAGGTTTGGGGTTATAAGTAAGTCAGCAGAATTAATTGTATATTTTATGGTATAGTTTTATCAGCAT
>NZ_JARVCN010000450.1:0-2235 GCF_038442745.1 Crocosphaera sp. Alani8 | reverse complement strand
TGGTGGCCTGACCCCGAACAGCTAGGGGAAGACAACCCAGTCTGTGCTTAATTATCAATTTGAGAGGCGATCGCTTTGGCCATGAGAGTGAATAAATATTCTTCCATTGGCTGTGTCGCAGAGCGCGAGTGCTGCCGTACCCCTTTCTACCTGCTCTCTTAAGGGTTAAGCTTTACGATCGCACCAATAATGCTCTCTAGGATTTTTTCTTGGCGATCGCTAATATGCTTGAGCCTATGAGAATTCTCTTTCAAAATTACCACGAAATCATTCCCTTTACACTTGCTTTCATCATCTATTAGTAAAGGGTTTTATAAGGGGGTTAAAAAGAGCGGATTTGGTATTACTTTAACGATCCAGGCTGGTGGAATATTCATGTTTTATTGGTGCGGGGGTACGCTGGAATATCATTAGTCTTGCTAGCAGGAGCGAGGATTTTACCTTTCTCCAAGAGAATTCGTGCTTTGGCGACTAGCTTACCAGTGCTGCTGGGACTACAGTTTGGCAGCATTCATATTAAAACCCCCCTGCATTTAGAAATACTTCATCCTTTAATTGGATTTTCGCTAGTATACGTTTCTTCAACCTTAGTACATCGTGTTTGGCGGACTATTTCCCCGTCAACTCTTGAGAGCGATTAAAACCCTCAGATTTAATGTTAAATTTTATTCCATCGGATTGACATAGCCACCATCATAGCTTTCGAACAAGGTTCAGTCGACGGTTGTTCAGAGAGCGATCTCGGCAGAGAGCAGCGAAGCGGTGCGCTGATTCTCTCAATCCACATCACCGAATAATCCAGTTACCTCGTTACCTTATGTTGTTGCCCAGTTATCTAAAAAGGTAACTACGGGAAACGCTGATGAGACAATGCTTTCAGGCAAGGCTTTTAACCTAGTTACCTTTTCAGTTGTCTATGGTAATCGAGTTGACCTCAATGATGGTAACTCGAAGGAAATCCGCGATCGCCACTCGATAAAATCCCGGCTCAAGTCCGTGATTGGGATCAACGAGTGGTCTTATCAGACACAAGATCGTCACAGAATCTTCAATTTGACAACATCTCAATACTTTAAGTTGAAAGTATCCTGAAAGCCCTGGATCAACAAAGTGAATTTATTCAACAACATAAATGGCATTTTCATCCGCAATTATATAATTGTTGCTCTTATCTTAATGTTTAGCCTTCTTGGACTGAGGGAAGTTTTCATCGTCTCAATTCATACTGGACAAGAAAGCCGCCTTGAAGGATATGGACAAGCTTTTCGTGTTGGGTTCGTTCAAGTTTTGTCAAATTGGCGATGAGGTTCAATCTATATTAAACTTATTCATGGAACAAGTTGGTCAAGGAGAAAAAATGAAATTCATACCTTCTAGTTTGATGCGGACAATAGTCGGTTTGTTATTTTTTTCTTTAAATTTATCGACTCAATCATCATTGAAAGTAATAGCACAAAGTAACTCTCCTAATTCAGATGATGGGACTGACACACTAGACCAAATGACTAGCTGGATTTGTTCTACTTCAGAAGATAAAATTCTGGTTGAAGCTAAAAACGATAATACCTGGAAATCAATTGTTGAACAAAACAAATGGAATTGCCAACCAGGTTTATCTGATACGTCAAAAGGGAATTTGAAATTTACTTGTGAACCAAGTGAGGACGGAATTATTAGTCTTGTAACAATTACCTGGTTAACAGGAAGTGATCAAAATCAACAGATGGGGAGATGGATACATGAATTGGCTGATGAATATAATATGATTTGTTCTATGGCTAAAGTTGAGCTTTGGGATAATAATATCTGAAATGAAAGTAACGAAGGGAAACCTTGATAAGACAATGCTTCCAGCCGATGTTCTTAACTCTAGTTACCTTTTCTAAAGTCTATGATAATCGAGTTGCCCTCGCGGTTGGTAACTGGGATGGGGTCTGAGATTTTCTCTGCGCACCGCTTCGCGGATCTCTGCCGAGATCGCCTCTTGGAAAGATCATTGATATTTCTTGGGTTGGGATGTAGGGACTAACCTCTTCAAATGCCTAAGTCTGTTGTGGCAGGGACAAAGACAATTCTTCACTTACTTCAATACATAAGGCATCAGCTTCTGGTTGATTCAACCTTAGTAATTTTTCTTGTATTTTAATGATCACACACCGATTTTCATCAGCTTGAGCGACTAATACCAAATCCGCTCTTGTTACCCCCCTTATGGGGTAAAATAGATAGATGTCT
>NZ_JARVCN010000449.1:0-21353 GCF_038442745.1 Crocosphaera sp. Alani8 | reverse complement strand
TTCATTTTATAACTCCTCTTGACATCTGCTTAATTTTCTTAAGTTGTCACGAATGGTGTAGGATAGTCCTCGTTTCAACCGGTCCAACCGATATTGATTTTTGCCTTGTCCATCGGTTCCCAACAGCGTGGCGTTTTGGAAATCAATAATTTCGTTTCCCACCAACGCTCGATTAAAGCCCTTTTCAAATTCATCATTAGAAATGCTGGCAAGTTCAGCATGACTGGGAACGGTAATATCTAAAGTGTTGGTGGTGTCGATCGCATTGATATCGGTATGATTTCCGAGAATGGTATTGCAAACACCAAACACCGAACGAGTAACCAACGCACCAACGTAACGGTAATCGTTTTCATTGTCACGGCTGGCATAGACAGAAGCATTGCGCCAACTATCGTCCCCGTCGCCAAAAACATAAACTCCCCTCGTGTCAGCAGCATAAGCCCGACGAATATCTAAGACCCTCAAAGTAGTGTTACTGGGATTAAATAACGGTGTGTCGGTGGGTTGTTCTGGCCCCGTAGTAATAATCTCAAGTTCATCGCCATTATTAATGCCACCACCATTTATGGGGGTAATAGTTCCGTTACTTAAATTAACTGTAAAGTCAATTCCTTCTGTAAAGATGGTTTGCCCTGATGCTACAGAGACCACTGAATAAATTTCCCCTAACTCAATAGGGGTGTTTATAGTAGCGGTTTGACTTAAAAAAAACTGTGACGGTGAAGTATAGGCAAAATTAAAAGCTCTTCCCCTATATTTCCAGGTTTTGATAGAAACCAAATTAGCAACCGATAAAGAGATTTCTTGAATCTGGACTAATTCGGTAACACCATCAATTTCCAGGTTAACCACGTCCCCAGGTTCTAAGACCGCATAGCGCAAGGGAACTGTAAAAGTTTGAGTAACCGAACGTTCCCAGGCTAACCACAATAACTGGTTAGCAATGGTTTTAGCTTCATTAGCGGTTAAAGTTCCTGAGAAGTCAACTGTTATCACATTTTGATTGTGGCCTCGCATAATTGGCGATCGCTCAATAGCAGGTAGTAAATTATTATTTTGGTCTAAAAACCTAACCTCGTATTGACTGGGAAGCTCGGAAATATTGTTATGTGTCTGCTCGTATCTAAAAGGTTTACTTTCCCCTGGTACATGAGTAGCTAAATCTCCAAAGGGAATAGACAAGGAAGATTCGGGTCTAAATTGCCTTTGGAATTTTATTTTATCCCCACTATCAATAATATCGAATAGGTACACTTGAGCTAATCTATTAAGCTGTTCAAGTAGGGACATTTCTGAGTCAATTTGATACCCTGAAACTCTAATATCAGTTAGATCAGAAACATCAAGATCACTAACTGAGAGATTAGGTGATTCTAGGCAAATGTCTGTAATCACTTCTGATAGTGATGGTTCACCATTTTTTAAAATAACTGATATCTGAGGGTAGTTATTGCCAAAAAATTCTAAAGGTAGTCTTTCAATAGCAATTAGGGAACGGTGGCGATAATTGTGGTGTTCTGGGAAATCTTGTAATAGCTCTTCTTTATTTTGGGTTGGTGTTCCTTCTTTAAATCGAACTGAACACCCTTGAGAGGCATACTTTGCGTCTATTGTCCCTTCTTTCCAGAAAATGCGACCATTTAACCTAATTTCCTTTAAAGCATCGCTAGAAACTTCTTGGGACAGTAGCCACACTGCATCACCGTAATAAGAAAAAGTCCTTTCTTCGGTAACTGTGGTGGTTGTGCTTGAACTTCTTGATCCTCCTTTTCCCCCTCCTGATGATTGGGTTTGACTTTCTTGAGTAACATTAACCGAAACCTCTTCTACTGGGGGAAGTCGATTATAGATTAAAATTCCTGAGACACGACCCCATCCCCAAACACGGGAAATGTAGTCACCATAACTGCTTCTGGGTTCATTAAAAGATTCTTGTTTGTTCCTATCTACTGTCTGACGGTTAACTATATTTTGCGATCGCTGCCGACTTCCTGATACTAATGCACTGCCGGCCGTCAATACAGTTCCGATTAGAAAATTTCCCATGATCTTTGATCTTTGATCATAAAATTAAAACATCTATACTTAAATTATTATGCTTTTTCGATGGTTGATTAAATTTTTGATTATTTTAGCAATAGTGTTGTTTGCTAAATTTTCTTATGCTCAGTCCACTAACCAAAATAAAGCAGTGGACAAAAATAACGATCATTCAACAATGGATTACGTGATTGGGGGTGGTGTTGGGGCTAGTCTTCTTGAAGGGGGAAGGATGTTATACAAAAAAGTTAGCCATAGCTCTAGTAACCAAGAATTGTCAGAGGCTTATGGGGATTACAAAAGCTCACCGGCTTACGTTCGGGATCAAGTTGAGGTTTTGCAAAAGGAACACGAAAAAACTAAGCAACAAATTGAAAGGTTGTTCCGAAGATATTTCTACATCGATAAGAATTTGGATAAATCTCTAAATGGCTACGTCAGCTACGAAGACAAGCGGCCGTCAAAGCAAACCCATAGCTAGTTAGCTTTTGACCTTGACCTTGTGCAAAGCAGACTTAGTAAAAAACATTGTTGACTTGAGGAGTATACTTTAACATGGTATAACATTGTCTCAGTTTAACTAATAAAAGCCATTTTATAAAAATGATTAGACATGGATTATCTTGGTTTATTATAGGTGCTGGTGTTGCTTTTTCTTTGTACTTATTGGGTCAAGTTCCTGAGGGTGTATACTTCAGTGGAGATGGTGGTCTTAAGGCTTTATTGGCGCAACAGCTAGGAGAGGGCAATTTACGCATTGATTTAATTCCTCCTGATGCGGAGTGGGTTCGTCAGCTTTGGCAAAATGGTTTGTATCCTTATGAGGAACCTTTTGTCTATTATTTAAGCGATCGCTATTACATCACTTTTCCCTATCCTTTTTCTTTAATCACTGCACCTTTTTATACCCTCTTTGGTGAACGGGGTTTATATTTTGTTCCCTTGGTTTCCACTTGGTTAATTTGGATTAGTTTCAATTTTTATTGCAATTATTTAAAAATAACTCGCTTTCAACAGTGTTTGGCTGTATTTCTGGTAATTTTTGCTTCTAATTTAACTTTGTACAGTGGAATGTATTGGGAGCATACTTTAGCAGTTCTCTTTTGTTTAATTGGGATGATCATCTTATTCATTCCTAGAGAATCAATGAGCTTGAAAGAAGCAATTTTAAGTGGTTTTTTTGTTGGTTTATCTGCTTGGATACGCTCAGAGTTTTTAGCTATGGTTGCTACCTTAACTTTTGTAGTGGGAGTAATGACAGCTATACGATTATTTTCTGGAGTTATGCCAGAAAATGGTGTTGATTTACCTAATCGACTGAGGTTAAACAAGCTTTTATATCTGGGAGATAAAGGCATCATCTTTATTTTTACAATGTACGCTACTGTTGGTTTATTTTTTATTAGCAATAAACTAATTTACGGTCATTTCTTAGGGATTCATGCCTTACAGATTGTTGAAGAATTTTCTATAACTAGGCGTTTAATAGAAGCTTGGGAGAGTTTTTTAGAAATTGTGGTAACTTTCTTTGAGTACTTTCCGGTGGCTTGTTTCTCTTTGCTTTGTTTACTATCATTCCTGGTTAAAAAAAGCCTTCAAGAAAAAACTGCTAAAATCATTTTGATTACTTTAATAATCTTTTCTTTAATTACCAGTGTTTATTGGGTTAATACTCATGGGTTAGACGAAATAAAACTTTTCGTCAGAATTTACGGCATTCTGATTGTCTTATCTGCAATGTGGTTGTTTTTAATTAGAAAAGAAGAAATTAAAATAACTCAAAGAATGGCTTTAGTTTATGTGGTAAGTTTATTCTTCACAGCCGGTGTTGCTTTGTTGGTAGATTCAGGTTCAGATGAGATTGCTGTAGGAGGGAAACAATGGGGACAAAGATATTTATTAATTTTGTTACCTTTCTTCTCAGTTGTTATTGTTCAACAGTTGCAAACTTTCTTAGACAACTCAAAGTCTACGGTTAAGTATTGCACAATTTTCTTATTTTCAATATTTCTATTGATAGGAATGTACAAAAATATCTATTTAGGGACTACATTTTTCCAGAGAAATCATGGAGGGGTTACAGAAGCTATACAATTTTTAAGTAACGATCCTCGGAAAGTTGTGGTTGTTTCCCATCAATACGCCGCTCAGATATTAGAGTCTCCTTTGAGAAAAGATAAACTATTTTTTCGCGTCGATCAACCAGAAAACTTAGTCAAGCTAGGTCAAACATTGAACCAAAATAATCAAGCAGATTTCATTTATGTATGTTATCCTTTTCGTAAGTGCGAAATCCCAACTTCTCCGTCTCAAACCTTCACCTTAGAAGGTAAAGCAAACTCTCTTTTTCAAGTTCAATTCAATCCTTTAGGAGAAAAGGGAAAATATACTATGTATGAAGCAAAAGTTATGGCTATAAATTAGATTAACTTTAGCTATGGTTAAAGGTAATTCGACATTAACCAAACAAACTGATACAATCTGAAATTGAAGCGAAATTTTTTTTCATTAAAGTTAATATCATGATTCAACAAGCCCCTACTCAAACAATAATCGAAGAAATCACTTGCAACGGGGAAGTATTAGCCATTATTCTACCCTCTGAGTTTCGTCAACCAGGCATACATTTTTTTACTCCTGATAGTTTTTCCCAGCAACTTGCCTATATGAGACACCCTAAAGGAAAAACTATTAAACCCCACATACACAGACAAGTTAGACGGGAAGTTTTTTACACTCAAGAGGTTTTACTAATTAAAAGTGGGAAATTACGCGTTGACTTTTATGATGATAATCAGGATTATTTAGAAAGTCGCATATTAAAAGGAGGAGATGTTATTTTATTGATTAAAGGGGGTCATGGATTTGAAGTTTTAGAAGGATTAGAAATGATTGAAGTGAAACAAGGACCTTACGTTGGGGAAAATGATAAAGTTCGTTTTTCAGGTATTGATGGAAGTCAAGCCGATACCAAATAAAAATTTGAATTATCCCGATAAAAATTCATTCTTAGAAAGTAACTATTATGGTCGACTTTGTACCTGTCAATGAACCTCTATTGGATGGCAATGAGAAGAAGTATTTAAACGAATGTATTGACACCGGTTGGATTTCTTCAGAGGGACCTTTTGTTAAAAAATTCGAGGCGGAATTTGCTCAAACTGTAACTAGAAAGCACGCAATTACAGTCTGTAATGGTTCCGTCGCTTTGGATCTTGCAGTGGCTTCCTTAGACATCCAAGCAGGGGATGAAGTTATATTACCAACATTTACTATTATATCTTGCGGTGCAGCCATCGTTAGAGCTGGAGGGGTTCCAGTGGTGGTAGATTGTGATCCTGTCACCTGGAATATGGATGTTAGCCAAATAGAAAGCAAAATAAACTTCAAGACAAAAGCAATCATGGTGGTTCATATTTATGGCTTACCAGTGGATATGGACCCTGTATTAGAAATTGCAGATAAATATGGCTTAAAAATTATCGAAGATGCAGCAGAAATGCACGGTCAAACTTACAAGAATAAGCCTTGTGGGAGTTTTGGAAATATTAGCACTTTTAGCTTTTATCCTAATAAGCACGTTACCACAGGGGAAGGGGGAATGATTGTTACCGATGATGATAGTTTGGCGGAAAAATGTCGATCCTTAAGGAACCTTTGTTTTCAACCCCAAAGGCGATTTATTCATGAGGAGTTAGGGTGGAATTTTCGATTTACAAATTTACAGGCTGCGGTGGGTTTAGCACAATTAGAAAGGTTAACAGAATTTGTGCAACGAAAGCGAAAAATAGGTGCTATTTATACAGAACTTTTATCAAATCTTCCCCAATTAGAATTACCCTTGGTTAAAACCGATTACGCTACTAACATTTATTGGGTTTATGGCATGGTAATAAAAGAGGAAGTTCCTTTCGATGCAACAGAAGCGATGCAACGGTTACGGGAGAAAAAAATAGGAACTCGTCCCTTTTTCTGGGGGATGCACGAACAGCCGGTTTTTCATAAAATGGGATTATTAAAAGATATTTCTTGTCCAGTAGCAGAGAGGTTGTCTCGTCGTGGGTTTTATATTCCCAGTGGATTAGCCTTAACAGAAGAACAAATGAAGCAAGTCGTTATAGCTGTAAAAGAAGTATTTGATTAAAACTTAGTTTAAATAAAATAACAATGTGTGGCAAAATCAAGAACTTTCATCAAGTGAAGGATTTGTTACACATATCTCAAAAACAATTTTCAATACTTCATTTATTAGTAAAAGGGAGGTTTTTACCCTCCCTTTTTTTATTGGGTATTCTTACTAGAACAAGCTCAAAATCCCTCAAACTTAATCGATAATAGCATTTAACAACACATCGGTTAAAGACATATCTTTCATATTATCAACGGTGACAGTATCAACGATGTCAAACTTCGCTCCAGCCTCTTGAAGATCATCATCTAAAGCCTTGAGGAAAGTGGTTACTTTTTTATCATTTCCCACTTGAATCAGAGAAATCCCTAACTCGTCTTCTCGGTCAATTTTCTTGGATGCATCAATAATAAGACTGATTACTGCTTTGCGATCGGTGGGTTCTCCATCAGTAATAATCAAAAAGGTTTCACCATTTGCTTGGGTTGTCCCCGCTGCTTTGCGCTCAAAATAGTTGTTCAGACCATCTTCGAGAACTGAGGCTAAATCGGTTTGTCCCATCGGTTCGTTTTCTTCGTAGACTTTTGTCACTTTATCCGATGTAACATTATCGTAGCGTCTGAAACGGCCAGAAAATATATAAACTGTGATTCCGTCGGGATCGATTTCTTCGCACTTTTTTGCCAAGGCCAAGGTTGACTCCTGGGCAATCTGCCAACGGGTTTTGCCATCAGGACTATCAGAAGTAGCCATGCTACTGCTTTTGTCGATCATCAAGGTATAATCCCGATTTTCGATGCGTGAGTCTCCTGACATATGAGAAACAACCTCCTAACTTTATACGACATCATCATGATTACTCTGTTCTCTAGGGTATTATGACCTTTGAGAATCGTCCTAAAATATCCTGATTTTCATCATAATTCAAGAAGCAGTTGAGTGAAATTGGTTGCCAATCGATGGCATCAACCCATCAAATTGTAAAGTCATGTTGCGATAGTTTATAAAAATCTTTAAATATAGTTCCCTCACCAATAATTGTGATTAAGGTAGAACATCAGAAGCAGATAATTGTGGAAATTTTTATAATGGACAAAGAATCTCAAAAATACCGTATGGTTTGCACCCTAACTTTTGGTGATGTTTACGGCCAAATTATAGTTTGGTTAATTGTTATTTTCCTAACTTTAGCCAGCGCATTAGGTTTATGGAGTAGCACCCGTCAGATATACGCCCTCGCTGTAGTGGGATTAGTGCTGGTGTTATCTTTACCCTTCCTACTGTTTGCCTTCGTCACCACTTTGGTTAACCATATAGAGTTTGCCCCTCTCGCTGCAACGGAAACCACTAGTTCTTCTTCCCGTAGAACCGTTAAGGCCAGCCAAAAAACAGCCGAGGCAACAAGTTAGTAAAAGTTCAAGTTGCCATAAGATAAAAACACGCTGTTTAAGATTTGAGGTTAGGGAATTGATTGTCCTTAACCTCAACTTCTTATTTTTCTGATTATTAATCCAAAGAAGTAAAATTTTTGTTTATTTTTATTTAGTTTCGTCTAAACCTTATACATAATTAAGTTAGTGATGTTTACGACAACAGAAATTTGAGTAACTTGGGGGATATTTTCTCTCCAATTCCTTGTCATTCTGCTGTTTAACTTTTTCCATGACGTTCTAAAAATTATACCCTTTTAGAAAGTTGTATCTACGAATAGGAAAGGCTGACATCATTCTTGATTAAACTTGACTATACACTCTTACTCTTAGCTCCATTATAACTGGGCTATAGAAGTAATATTTTTGCACAATTCTACCAACATGTGGGGAGAGAATGACGAATATGTTTAACACCTTAGCACAGTTTTCTCGAATTGCCATTGGCGGTCTAACTATGGGAATCGGGACTCTAGTTTTACTAACGCCAGTAAAGGCAGAAACAGAAGTTATTACCGATCCTAAACCCTTAGAAATCTACACAGGAACCCTACAAGATTTAGAAGGAACAGAATCAAGAAACGGGGTTGAAAGTTTGACTGTTGAAGGGGATAATTCTGACAACGTTGACATCCCTTCCTCAGAAATAGACACAAATTCCCTTGAGGCTAAAACTGGGAGAATAAACATGGTTTTAGAAGACCATGATTACAATTTAGGGGATACAAAACGACCAAGTTATCAGGTTCCCTTGCTTAATTTTTAAATGCTTCTTTTGAGGAAATAAAGAATCTTTAGAGCCTGCCAATTGTAATTATTCAGTGCTACGTTTATCCTGCTGAGGAAAGAAGGGTAATGTTATCTTGATCGGTGGTCATGGGGACAAAAAAACCTTATATTATACTAAGTTTGTGCGTGATCTCCGATACAGTAAATTTTATGCTTACCCGTCGTTCTTTTCTCACTGCTACAGGAATTTTGGCATTAGGGAGTCTTTTATCGAGTTGTGCTGATTCTGCTGCCGATTTACGGGTATTATTACTAACGGGTTCTATTCCTCCTCAATTACTCAAGGCTTTTCGTCAACAAATCTCCTCGGGAGCGTCTCTTGATTTTAAACCTCAAGGACAATTAAAAGAGGTATTTTCTCTGCTAGAAACTTGGCAGGGTCAAAACGAGGAAAAAAAAGGTTTATTAACAAATTTACCCAAAATTCCCCTAATTAATCCCCGTCCCCCTTCTGTGAGCGATTTTGTTAGTTTGGGGGATGCTTGGTTAAAAGAAGCTATCCAAAAAGAGTTAATCGAACCTGTGGATATGACTCAGATTCCAAACTGGGAACGGTTGCCTTCTCGTTGGCAAAAGTTGGTCAGACGGGACGGAAAAGGAAATTTGCAGGAAAACGGTTTAATTTGGGCGGCTCCTTACCGTTGGGGAACTACTTTAATCGCTTATCGTTCTGATAAACTGGACTGGCAACCCCAAGATTGGTCAGATTTATGGGATGAACGATTGAGCGATCGCATTGCTATCATTGATCAACCCCGAGAAGTGATTGGGTTAAGTTTAAAAAAGTTGGGGAAGTCCTACAATACTAAAAATATAGCTGGAGTTGCTCAGCTAAAAACGGAACTTATCAACCTAAATAAACGGGTTAAATATTACAGTTCTGAACATTATTTACAACCTCTATTGACTGGAGACGTTTGGGTAAGCGTGGGATGGTCAAATGAGATTATTCCTTTAACATCTAGAAACCGCAATATTAAGGCGGTGGTTCCCACTTCAGGTACTTCTTTATGGTCTGATGTTTGGGTGAAACCAAAAGGAAAAGAAGAACAAACCAACGAGTTATCAGAAACTGCAAAAAAATGGCTTAATTTTTGTTGGGAGCCTCAAGCAGCCAAGTTTATTTCTTTGTTTGCCGATGCAGCTTCTCCTATGATTAATACCCTAGAGAAAAAAGAACTTCCTGCCAATGTTAATGACAATCCTTTGCTATCTATTGACTCGGCTATTTTCGATAAATGCGAGTTTTTAGAGCCTTTTTCAAAACAAGTTCAAGAACAGTATATGGACCTCTGGACAGAAGTTAGAAAGACTTAATAGGATTCCCTTATTTGATGATGTTAACTTCTTGAATGAACCAGCGATCGCCTTTACGAACTAAATCGTAGCGAACTTGTAGATTATCGTTATAAGAACGAGTTGCTCGACCTTGTTGATAATATTGGGCAATCTCTTGGACATTAGCTTTTACTATGGCTTGATTGGCGTTATTGGGGTTAGGCTCGAAAGAATTAACCCCAACATTGTGTTGGTAAGTCCAATAATTCTGGTTTCTTTGCAGTTGTTGCGCCCGTTTCTGCCATCGACTTAGCAAAGGATTGGCTAAGATTTTTTCCAAGGATTCTATATTGTAGTCTTTTCCGAGAGATTGAGATTTACTAGCTAACCAGGTTTCTATAACTTGTTGCGCCCCTTCTTGCGTCAACATACCCGTTGCCGTAACCATTTGAGCATCTGCTGCGGGGATATCGATTAGAGATTTGTGAAGAGCAACGGAATACTGGCTTTTTTCTAAGGTAGATAAGGGGGAATTTGCCTGATTTAGCCAGGTCATTCCCAGTCCAGCTAATCCCACTCCTCCCGCAACGGCAATGGCCATTAAACCCAGTCTGGGTTTAACGAAGAAAATTTGACGAGAATTCCGTCCCGTAGTTGTCTTGGTTAAGGTGTTAACGACTGGTTCTGTTGCGATAGTGGCGGTTTGAACTTGGGGGGATTTTTGAGGTACCTTTTTTCCTAGGGCTTCAGGGTTGGCCGTTTGGGAGTATTGTCGACGCTTACGACGACGGACCTCTCTAATGTCTACAGGAGATAGAGAGTGGAGAGGTAAGGGAGCAGGAGCTAAAGCGTTGTTTCCCTGTTCTAACCCTGGAGAACTGGTCTGATAATCCGGGTAACGGCGAACCCCTCCTAAGCGAGTACGAGGAGGTTTCAGTTTTTTGGTTTTTGTCAACGATTGCGGTTGACTGCTAAGGGGACTAAGTAGCTGATCGAGATAGGTTTGAACCCCTTGATCAGCAAAATAGTCTTTTAAAGAGGGGGTTTTTTCTTTGAGATCCCGAAAATGCGCAAAAACCTCTGTCTGCAACCAATGCTCCCCATAACGACACAAACCTGGTAGCAAGTCTGGAGAACCTTTAGACTGCTCTTGGATGAAGTTTAGAGCTTGTTGATCTTGACAGCGTTTGAGTGCTTGGGTAGCTGCTTGGGTTTGACCCAATAACAAAGCGACAATGGACTGTTCAATGGATACATCTTGACGAGGTTCTAGTCCTTCGAGTACGGTTTTAGCCTCAAGAATCAAAGATGGCTGTTTATGGGCAAAACCTTCGGCAATTAGGGCATACACTCCCAGATAGGCTGCTACAGAGGAGGGACGGTGTGCCTCCTGCATAAAAATGTCTTTTTGTTCTGATGCCGTCAAATAAGTACGAATTTGCTGAATGAAGCGCAAAAATTCGTCAATTGCTAACCCAGAGCTATCGTCTCCTTTGCCGTCTATTCCCCTACGCTCTTCCAACATTGATTGTAATAGTTCGATTCCTATTCGACGATGCTTTTGATCTTTTAGGGGAAGGGCCAGTAATTCTAAGATTCGATAGGGACGAAGGGTCTGGAGTTCTGTGCGGATTTCTGTTTGTATGGAGGGAAAAAGGTTATTTTTTTCCAGTAGGATTAATCCTTGTCTGCCTAAAGAGTCAGCACGCTCGTATGCTTTTTGATGCCACTGTTCACGACTAATTTCTAAAGAAGCTAAAGCAATACTTAAGATTGTGTCGTTACGCTGCTTTGTGGTTGTATCATTTATTTCAAGGGAAAAAGAAGAGGCAGGCAGGGTCTGCAAATAACTCTCGCCAAAGTTAATGACTAGCTCGTATTCTCCCAAATCATGAAAGATTAACAGGCTCCCAGGCAATTGCTCTGGTTCAATTTCAATTTCGGAAGTCGTCAATGGGACAGTTTCCCCCGAAACTCCCTGATCTGACTGTGGCAGTCCCGTTTCCTCATCCTCCTGGTGAGTTGAGTGAGCTTGCCAAAACTGGGTTTCATACTTTGCCTTTTTGGCAGGATTGGATAGGACGCTATAAGCTTGCTCTAGTAACTGCTTACGACCTTCGATAGCTTGGTTACTATATTCGCAACGGGGTAACTGAATACTGCGATCCCGATGAGCTTGGCGAAGTTGCTCATCTGTCGCTTGGGGAAAAATTCCTAATATCCTGTAGTAGTCTAGCGGTATGCGCACGGTTGACTTCCTCAGAGCAGGGTGACTTAAATTTATATATTTGTATTTAACAATTAAGATGATATAGGATCATCTATAGGACTCAAGACAATTGATTATAAAATCAAAAATAGGTTTTGCAAGATTGTAACTTAAAGATCCCTTACAGTAAACTATCTCTTAAAAAAAACAGTTGTTCAGTATAAACATACTTAGTAATTGTTAGATGAAATTATAATAGCTAACTTTTTGTTAATTCATCAACTAATTTCTTGAGTAGTAGTTTTGTTTGCTCATTGGAGTATGTAATTTTCTGTGTTTTAGTGCTTTTGTTTTACTTCATTATAACCAATGGAGAGTTTTAGCATAAACATTTCAATGAGAAGCTAACTTTCCGTGTGGGAATTACGTTTTGGGTCCCCTAGTTTAATAGGTTGTGTCGCTTTAACAGGAGAAACCACAGGGGTTAAGTTCCAATGGTTGGCTAATCTTTGCAAGAGGCGATCTTGTTCTACTCGAAAGCGATCGATATTAGGCCCGTGATTGATAATAGAAAACCACACCAACCCCCGTTCTTTGGTGGGAATAACACCAGCTAAGGCACTCACTTGGGCTAAAGTTCCGGTTTTCACAGCAACTCCATCAGGAAGATTTCGCCATTGAACCGTTCCTATTTTATCCCGTCCCCCCATAGGAAATAAATCGGCAACACTCAGGGGGTTATTTGCCAACTTTTCTTCTATGGCCATTAACATTCCTACTGAGGCCCTGGGAGAAATACGATTTTCGACCCCCAAACCCGATCCATTGATTAACTGAACTTCTTGAGTGTCAAGTTTGGCAGCTTTAGCCGCCATTTGCGAGACAACAGCAGCCCCTCCTACAGACTCGGCGATCATCTCTGACATGACATTATTACTATAAATGTTCATTTGTTTGAGTAGTTCTGCCATGGTTAAGGATTGATGGGTGAACAGGGTTTTTGCAGTGTCAGGGACGTTATCTGTAACCGCAACTCTTCCTTGGATGGTAATTTCAGGTTTAGGGGTGTTAGAGGGTAAGGTTCGATATTGTTGTCTAATTAAAGGAGTCCAACGAGAAGACTTAAAAGCTAATTGTAATAATTGTCCTGAAGTTTGGGGATCAGATTTGAAATTCATGGCAAAATTATCCACAATAATTAATTTGCCAGTAACTTCTTTAATACCCAGTTCATTGAGTTTGTTTCCTACTGCGATCGCTTCTTCCCAAACGAACAACGGATCACCGCTACCTTTTACGATCAAATCCCCTTTCAATACTCCATTTTCTAAAGTTCCAACCGTTAGAAATTCTGTCTTGAAACGATATTCGGTTCCCCAGGTTTCGAGGGCGGCTAAAGAGGTGGCAATTTTGGTCAGGGAGGCGGCGGATAAGGGGGTTTTAGCTTGATGATCTCCTAAATAAGCCCAATCTGATTGTAGCCAAATTCCTTGTTTTTGTGCGGGAAACCCCAAGGATGCTAAATTTTTCAAATAATCAGCAATAATAGACTCTACCACCGGATCTGATTGGGTAGGAACGTCAAACACTTTTGCCTCTTGCCAAGCTACTATGGGAACTACCTCAATGGAGGGGGGGGTTTTTCCTAATAAGCCACCTAAAGTTAATGCTAACAAATCTATCATTTTTAAAACTCCTCACTTAATACTAATTTTATATAATAATTTGACATACTTTGGCAATAAGGAAGTTAATAAACCTATGGGGGATAGGTGATGAATAATTTTACCCTTTAACTGCCCCCGCAGTTAATCCTTCGACAATTCTTCGCTGGAAGAATAAGACTAATAAAACTAGGGGAAAAGTTCCTAAAACCGTGGCGGCAGCGATGGGACCATAGGGTATTTCAAAAATGGTTGCACCTCCTATTTGTGCAGTGGCTACAGGTATAGTTTTCATGGTTTCACGGGTGATAAATGTTAGGGCAAAAATGTATTCATTCCAGGCAAAAATAAAGGTTAAAATTCCTGTTGTTACTAAAGCAGGAAGGGTCATGGGTAAGAGAATTTGGATTAACATAGGAATGATTTTATAACCATCGATACGGGCAGCATCTTCTAAGTCTTTGGGTAGTTGTTCAAAGAAACTACGCATGACTAAAATAGTTAGAGGTAAATTTATTCCTGTGTAGGGAACAATTAAAGCTAAATAATTATTTCCTAAACCAAATATTTTTATTACTTCCAGTAAACCTAAAAATAACAAGACATAAGGAAACAGAGAAATGATTAAAATTAAGGCTGTAATAATATTTTTTCCAGGCAGTTTAATTCTCGCTAACACGTAAGCAGCAGGGGAACCAATCACTAAACAAATTACAGTGGAAATAATGGAAACTAAAGCACTGTTAAATATGTAAAGTCCGAAAGGCCGACGCTGAAATAGTTCAAGATAATGTTCAAAAGTGATGGTTTTAGGGATGTAAACATTAGGTATGGCAGAAATATCTTCGTTAGTTTTAATAGAGGTTAAAACTTGCCAGATAATAGGGGCAATAAAAAATATGATTACCAGGAGAATACTGAGATAAAGAATAGTTTTTTTATTATTCATGTCTAACTTTTCTAGAGAGTAATAAAACTATTAGTTGTTTATTTTAAAATAGACCACCTTGACCGCTTTTTCTAACTCTGTCTAACAACAAAGCTGTTAAGCCAACTGCTACAATTAGTAACAAAAAAGTAATCACCACTAAGGCAGCACCATAACCGAAATCTAAGTACCTCATAACTGTAGCATAAATGTAAATTGAAACAGTTTCTGTTGACCCTGCTGGTCCTCCTCCAGTCATCACTTGAACCAGGTCAAAAATGCCAAAAGCTTGGGCGAATCTGAACAACAGAGCGATTAATATTTGGGGCATAATTAAGGGTAATGTAATTTGAGAAAAACTCTGCCAAGGTTTAGCACCATCGAGAGAATGAGCTTCGTATAAATCTTGAGGAATCGATTGTAAACCCGCTAATAAAATGATGCTAATAAAAGGCGTTGTTTTCCAAACATCAGCCACAATTAAAGCAATCATAGCTAGGGTAGGATCACCTAACCAATTAATTTCTACATTAATGATGCCTAATCGTTGTAAAATATCGTTAATTACACCGTATTGATCGTTAAAAATCCAAGCCCAAGCTAACCCCATAATTGCGGTAGGCAAAGCCCAAGGAATCATAGAAATAGTCCTCACAATTCCTCTACCTAAAAATGCTTGGTTTAAGACTAAAGCTACCGATATTCCTAATACTAATTCCAGTAAAACACTAATTCCAGTAAAAACGAAAGTATTCCAGATTGCTTGCCAGAAACGGCCATCTCCTACCATGCGAATATAATTAGTAAAACCTGAAAAAATTGGTTGTAATTGAGTTCCTAGGTTTTCTGTGAATAAGCTTAACCAGAATGCTCGTGCAATGGGATAAGCAAAGACAAAAGCAAGTACCGTTACGGCCGGAATTAACATTAACCAACCTGTTTTATCTTCTTCTTTCATTATCTCCTAATCAAATTAACAACAGTTGCATCTTAGCGGAATACCTCAATTTTGACCAGAGTTTAGCTACAATATACTAATCATAATTTGCTATTGCCTATTGCCCATTCCCCAGTGCGTGGCATTATAAGATAAAGATAATAATCTTTGACTATATTTATACAAAGCGTTTATGATAATAAGTGGAAGTTAGACTTAATTGTAATGAGTTAAAGGATTGAGATGTTGAAAGCGGTTATTTTTGACTTTAATGGTGTGATTATTAATGATGAAGAAATTCATCAAGAATTAATCAATGGAATCTTGTTAAGGGAAAATGTACGACCAGATTCCTCAGAATTTCAAGAGTTGTGTTTAGGAAGAAGCGATAAAGCTTGTCTATCAGATATTCTATCCCGTCGTGGTAGGATGGTTTCCGATGATTATTTAGATAATTTAATTGAAGCAAAAACCTTTGCTTATCGAGAGAAAATTGAGTCGTTAGAAGAGTTACCTATTTATCCTGAATTAAAAGATTTTCTGACTCATTTAAAACAGCATAATCTGAGGATTGGATTAGTTACTGGGGCGTTACTTTCTGAGGTTAAGTTTATTTTAGAAAAAGCAGAAATATTGAATAATTTTGAGGTCATTGTTGGGGGTGATGAAATTGCTAGAAGTAAACCAGAACCCGACGGTTATTTATTAGCGGTTGAAAAGTTTAATCAGTTAGATAATAGCTTAAAATTGACCCCAGAAGATTGTTTAGTTATAGAAGATAGTCCTGCTGGTATCGAAGCAGCAAAACGAGCTAAAATGCCGGTAGTTGGTATTGCTAATACTTATCCTTATCATTTTATGCAACGACTATCTAATTGGGCGATCGATTATTTTTCTGATTTAGAATTAGAAAGAGTAGAAAAAGCTTTAACTTCATAAAATATTCTCGTTAAGGACTTGATTTAAGTTTTCATAATTGCCTAAAAGGACGAACCCATTGACGAAAATTTCGCAGTGTTTTTGTCTCCCCATCTTTTAAACTTTGTTGAAGAAAGGAAAGAAGTTGTGATAATTCTAACCAAGGAAACGTTAAACTATATTCAGACTTTTGATAATCTTTACTGTTATTGTTGAGTATGAAACCCGTTAAATCATCCCCATTATATCTCCAAATTTCAGCAACCCCTAATGCGGCATAAATGGGTAACTTATTCAGAGAACTACTGCTCATATCAATTTCTAAGACTAAATCAGGTGGTGGATCAATATCAAGTGTAATATTCTGTTTATGTCTTACGAGAGGTTCATTTTTAAGATAATAACAAGCATCAGGTTCAACCCCCTTTTCAATTATCTCTTTTTTTAAGGTAAGTGAACCCATTTTTTTTATATTTAAGTCCATTTCATCAGCAATAATAGCAACTAAATCAGAAATAAAACATTTGCTATGTTCATGTTTTCCTAGTGGTGTCATAATTTCTAGGATTCCTTCATTATATGCTAAACAACTGGAACGATTATCACCTAGTTCTTGGAGAAGCTGCTTAAAAGTTTCCCAGGTTATCTTATTGAGAATGACTCGATTTTCAGGAATAGTTATGGGTACTGTTTGCATCATAAGACATGAGGTGAAATAGAACCTACTTATCCATTTTACACTTATTATGGAATTAGATTTATAATAATAGTACGGAGGGTAGGATAAAGATGAGTAATTCTATTTCTCAAGAACAAGCTCAAGCTATATTAAAATGGTTAAATCAGAATCGTGAGAGCATTCTTGATTTATATAAGGATCAATATATTGCTTATAATGAAAACGGGATAGTTGCTCATGGTGAAAATTTACAACCTGTTTTAGAACAAGCAGAGGCAAGTAGTCAATCTTTTGTAATTTATCTCGTTCCTCGCAATAATTATTCTATCCAAATTTTACCCATTAAATTTCGTTCCGTGGTTCGTCATAATTGGCAACCGAATTATTTAGTAAAATTAAAACATAATCAAACTTAAATTCAGACAACAATGCTAGTTGATTCTGGGGCAGAAGTTAGCTTAATCTCTTATAAAATGGGTCAAGATTTAGGTTATCAATTAGCAAACGCAGAGTCAACTTTAGTCTCTGAAACGATTGGGGGGAATGTAGAATATGTTTTGCGTAATCTAGAATTTACTATTGATAATCATCAGTTAATTGTACCTGTTGCTTGGTTACAAACACCAACAGATACAGAACAATCATTATTAGGGAGAGAAGTTATTTTGGATGAGTTTAATATTGAATTTAGACAAGCAGAAGAAAAAATTATTTTCAGATGGCGAGATAGTTAAGTGTAGATTGGGCAATAATAATTAATTATCGATATAATGATAAATGTAATATTATTGCCCACCAAAATTAAGATTTATCAGAATTAATCAAGATGGTGGCCAATAACCATCAATCATCCCGTTAACTGAAATTAAAGTCACGATGGTATAATACCAAATCCGGTTCTAAAACCCATCTTATCTTCTAGAAGAGGCAGGAGGCAGGGGGCAGGAGGCAGAAGGGTTTTCAGCTTTTAGGCTGTAAATTTTAAAAGGGGGTATATAAAGCGGATTTGGTATAATATATACGAATAATCTCGATAAAAAAGCTTAATAATTTCTTGACAAGCTATGTCTATTGAACAATTAATTAATCAAAAAATTCAACAACTTCCTTCAAGCTTAAAACAAGAAGTTCTAAATTTTGTTGAATTTCTAGAAACGAAACAAGTCAGCAAATATCAAGAAGAAACGATCCATTCTGATGAAGAAAAAGCATGGGAAGTCTTCCTTAATTTAGAAAAAGATGCTATTGGTAGTCAATATTCTGACATCTCAGAAAATCATGATGATTATCTCTACTCCAAAGAATAATGCCTAAAATTTTTGTAGATACCAGTGCTTGGTATGCTATTTAAGTAGTATGGAGTAAAACGGTGGGCAATAATTCTCAATCATTTTGTTAATTGCTTTGTTTTCCCAATTTGCCCACCCTACAAGTTTAAGCTTCTCCCCCAATAACTACATCTTTAATTCTTAAACTTGGTCCACCACAACCCACAGCTAAACCACTTTGTCCACCTTTACCACAACCTCCAGATTCATCCCAATAAAAATCATCTCCGATCGCTTCAATATTTGCCAAAGTTTTAAACACATTCCCCGACAAAGTAACGTCGCGAACCGGTTCACAAATCTCGCCATTTCTAATCATCCATGCTTCCCCTGCACTGAAAGTAAACATCTCACCATTAGTCATTCCTCCCAACCAATTTTTGGCATAAACCCCTTCTTTTATCTGCGAAAATAAATCATTAACCGGTGTATTTCCTCGTTCGATCCAAGTATTTGTCATCCGCACCAAAGGGGGATAATGATAATTTAAACAACGAGCATTTCCTGTGGGTTTTTCCTCTAATTTTCCGGCTGTTTCACGGGAATGTAAACGCCCCACCATCACCCCATCTTTAATTAGTTGAGTTGTGGTTGCAGGGACACCCTCATCATCGTAATAATAACTACCTCGATGACCTTCTGGGGCTGCCCCGTCAAAAATTTGTAAGGTATCTGGTCCAAATTTTCGCCCGAAACTCATCACCTCCAAAAGATCAGGATTTTCGTATAACATATCCGCTTCTGAGAGGTGGCCAAAAGCCTCATGGACGAACAACCCAGTTAAAATGGGGTCGATTACAACAGCGTAGCGATCGCCTTTCACAGGGGGCAAAACCAGGGCATTGACAGCGCGTTGAGCTGCCCCTTCCACCTGTTTATCCAATCCCAACAAATCATCGTATCCTCGCCGCGATCCGGTGGTTTCTCGTCCGGTTTGCACCGTGTCCCCATTTCTTGCAGTGGCGGAAAAACGCATTTCCAGATCCGCCCAAGATTGTTCGATTAAAGTACCGTCTGAGGTAGCTAAAATAACGCTCTGGTTGCTGTCTCCGTAGCGCACTACGGTGGTGGTAATTTGCTCGCTTAAACCCCGTAGAATAGCGTTGTAATGGTCGCACAGAGCCTTTTTATCGGCGAGGGGAACTTGTCTAGGATCACGACCTGTTAAAGGTAAATTACAACTTGCTTGGATGGGTGCAATGTCCGCTAATATTGTCTCATCCTCCCCCACCAGTTTAGCCGAGGCGATCGCTTCTTCGATGCGTTGGGGTAAGGTGGATAACTGGTTAAAGGCAGCAAAACCCCATCCTCCTTTATAACAGGCGCGTACTTGTCCCCCAGTAGAAATACCTTCGCTGAGGGTGTCTATCTTGTCTCCCCGTAGCATGATGCTGGTTCCTTGAGAAGTTTCTAGGCGAATGGCTAAATAATCCACGCGATCGCGGTTTTTGGCGATTAGATCCGTCAAAATGTTTTTATAAGTAGCAAGATTAGTCATAAATTTAGAGTTAAAATTTAGTTAATTAAGGTAGCTTATTGGTTATTATTATGCTTCTAAACACACAAGATTTACAAGAAATGCAGTCAGCCTATCCTGATTATCGTTTAGAATTAGTGGATGGGGAAATTATTGTTATGAGTCCTTCTGGATATGAGTCTGATGAGGTGGCAACGGAGTTTGCTAGACAATTAGCTAATTGGGTGAAACCAAAAAAATTAGGTCGTGTAACTGCTTCTAGTGCAGGATTTAATTTACCTGATTCTAATACAAGATCCCCCGATGTTTCTTTTGTAAAAGCAGAAAGATTGAAACAAAGTCCGCAATCTTTTGCTGAGTTAGCTCCTGATTTAATGGTAGAAGTTAAGTCACCTACGGACAGTTTAACCAAAATTTAATCTTTATATTTAGAGACAAATCTTAGACTAAAAGTAGGGATTTATCTAATATTTTCGCTACAATGCTATGAATAAGTCACTATTTATCAAAATCGGCACGGGATTAAAAATCCTAGTTTTGGGGTGTGCATTGCCTTTATTGTTACATGATCCTGTATGGGGACAAGAAGGATGTTCTCAAGTAGATATTAAAGCTAATATAGAGAAGTTGATCACCTATGATTATGAGGCAGAGCAGTCAATTGTTAAATGTAAAGAAAAATCAACAAACCTGTTAATTAAGACTCTGCAAAATGAAGCTCAAAATTCTGATATTCGTGGTGCGGTGGCTTATGCCTTAGGTAAGATTAAATCGGATTCACCAGAAGTATTAGACACTCTCATTAATGTCGTCAATGATAAAAAGGATGATAATGATGTTCGTCGTGGTGCGGTGGCTTATGCCTTAGGTAAGATTAAATCGGATTCACCAGAAGTATTAGACACTCTCATTAATGTCGTCAATGATAAAAAGGATGATAATGATGTTCGTCGTAGTGCGGTTTCTGCCTTAAGTGAGATTAAATCGGATTCACCAGAAGTATTAAAAACTCTCATTAGTGTCGTCAATAATAAAAAGGATGATAATGATGTTCGTCTTAATGCGGCTTATGCCTTAGGTGAGATTAAATCGGATTCACCAGAAGTATTAGACACTCTCATTAATGTCGTCAATGATAAAAAGGATGATAATGATGTTCGTCGTAGTGCGGCTTATGCCTTAGGTGAGATTAAATCGGATTCACCAGAAGTATTAGACACTCTCATTAATCTCGTCAATAATAAAAATGATGATAATGATGTTCGTCATAGTGCTATTTTGACTTTGGGTCAGATTGAATCGGATTCACCAGAAGTATTAGACACTCTCATTAGTGTCCTCAATGATACAAATGATGATAATCGTGTTCGTCGTACAGTGGCTTATGCCTTAGGTCAGATTAAATCGGATTCACCAAAAGTATTAGACACTCTCATTAGTGTCGTCAATGATAAAAATTATGATAATGAGATTCGTCGTAGTGTTGTTTTGCTGGCGTGGGGACACAAAAAGCTATAAGCTAGATTTAATAAGGGATATAGCCC
>NZ_JARVCN010000448.1:0-2243 GCF_038442745.1 Crocosphaera sp. Alani8 | reverse complement strand
TTAGAAACAACCTATTTACAATCTTATGATCGAATAATTAACTTAAATCAATTTGGTATTTTGTTCAATCAATATTTCATTTTGATTTGTCAAAAAAGGATAATCTTCTTCACATTTTTGAGTCGTTTTTAAAAGCGAAGAAGATTGAGTAAAATAGTTGTGTTCAAAAAACATAACTTTATCATTCTCTTTTCCTATCGCTAAATTCAAAGGGTAAAAATTTTCGTACTTTAAGTTTTTTAACTTCTTATAAGCTATCGGACTAGGTTCAAAAGCATACAGAGTTGAATTAGGAAAGATAGACTTTAGTTTTTTACAAGATTGACCTTCATTCGCTCCAATATCAATAATGGTCTGAATAGGAAAAATACCTAATCCTAATAATCGATTATCCCATCGAGAGATGGAAACCTGTTTAGTCAAAACATTTACAATTCTGTTACTTAATGAAGGAGATACTGTACTCAACCAATTAGCTACCTTTTTTTGTACTTTCATCGGATACTGATCTATAATATTTGATAGTTACTTACTGGATATTTTAACATGGATAAAATAAAATTAAAACAATTAAATCTGTTGATTGTTTTTATTCTATTGACTCTTTATAATCCTAAAATTCTAGCTCAAATACAATCAGATAATACCTTACCTCAAGATAGTACAATTTTTTCTCCAGATGGGCAATTGTTTATTATTGATGGAGGAACTGAACGAGGTTCTAACTTATTTCATAGTTTTTCAAATTTCAATATTAACAAAGGTCAGACAGCTTTTTTTAATAATGCTACTAATATCAGTAATATTTTTAGTCGAGTGACAGGAGTTACTCCTTCGAGTATCAATGGTTTGATTACTAGCAATGGCAATGTTAATTTTTTTCTAATGAATCCCAACGGGATCACCTTTGGACCCAATGCTCAAATTGCACTAGGCTCTTTTTTTGCCACTACGGCCGAAAGCATCTCATTTGCTGATGGACAAATATTTCTAGCAAGATCAGATTCTAATCCTCTCCTTACCTTTGCAAGACCTATTGGTGTTGGATTAAAGAATCCTGGGAAAATCCAAATTAAAGGGGCAGGACAACCATTTCAATATACGTTCTTTGAAGTTCCTATTTTACCGATCATTACCCCAGAGAATATATTTAATTTAGCGGGATTGAGAACTTTTCCTGGTGCTGGAATCACTCTAGTTGGCGGAGAAATAGATCTATCTCAATCTTCTCTAGCCGCTTTTGGTAGTAATTTAACTTTGATTGGTATCGAAGAAGGTTTTTATCAGATTGAATCCCCAGAAACATCTAAGATTTCTAGGTTCGCAGATATTAATATATCTGGCTCGGCTCTAGGGATTTCAGCACTGGGAAATCAAGAATCCATTCGTTTGTGGGGAAAAAATATTAATGTTACAGATGGCTCATTAATTTTCCATCAAAATTTAGGCACATCTTCTACTGGCGACATATCTTTGAAAGCCTCTAATTCTATCAATATTAATAGTCAGTTCACCCCAACTGTTATCCGAAATCTGACATTAGGAACAGGAAATTCTGGTAGTCTTAATTTTATAGCTCCTTCGATTTCTATTACAGATTTAGTCGCTATCGATACGACGACTTTTACCACAGGACAAGGAGGAAATATTCAGATTGAAGCTGAGAAACTAATCATTTCTGAATCTATATCCGAAACAATTATTACCGGACTGGGTAGTTTTGTTACAAGTCAAGCTGAAGGAACAGGGGGAAATATAATCATTAATGTTGATGAGTTAAAACTTGAAAAAGGGGCAGGAATTGCTTCTTCTACCGCAGGAATGGGAGATGCTGGCCATATCAATATTTCAGCAAATAATATCACCATTAGCAAATCCAATAGCCAATTTAATACTCCTGCTTTAATATCATCTGTTTCTTTTGGTTCAGGAAATGCTGGCAACATTAATATTGATACGCAAACCCTTGAATTGAGCCAAGGCGGTTCAGTTGCTTCTACTGCGGTCAATCGTGGAAATGCTGGTAATATTACTATTAATGCTACCGAAAGCATTTATTTGCGTCCACTAGATAGTAATTCAAACTTTGGTAGGTTTGAAAGGTCTGATACTGGGACTGAAGTCAATTTATTTAATACTAATAGTTTATTCGATGTGGATATAAGTTTGCTCTCAGGAGTAATTAATTCTTCTGTTTCTCCAGTTTCTTCCGAATTACAAGCAATATTTAATATCGAAGCACA
>NZ_JARVCN010000447.1:0-21471 GCF_038442745.1 Crocosphaera sp. Alani8 | reverse complement strand
GTTCGATGTGTCCGCCTTAGCTATAGTGAGGGACTTCTCCCGACATTTAGTTAACTATCTGAAATCATCTTGCCCCGTTTTTGGACTGATTATAAGCTTGCCAGCTTAAATCTAATAATCCATTGACAATAGCGACTGCTACTACTGCACTTCCTTTACGACCATCCACTGTGATGTTGGGAATCTGGGCATCCTGTAACCGTTCTTTGGCTACATTTGCTCCAATAAATCCGGCGGGAGTGCCGATGACCAAAGCGGGATTAATCTGTTGTTCTTCCACTAACTCCACTAAGGCAGTTAGGGCGGTTTGAGACTCCCCAACGACAAAAATTCCTTCGGGATATCGTTTTGCCAAGGTTTCTATACCCCAAGCAGTGGCGGTTTTTGCTTTCTGGGGTCGGGTAATGGCTTGGGTGCCGCAGTAAACTGGATTAGCAAAGGTGTCCTGAAGATTGGGTACGATACCTACTTGAACCATAGATACATCCACAACCAGAGTACTACGGGCCGCTAAAGCTGCGGCCCCCAGTTGTAAAGCCTTTTCTGAAAAACGGAGCAAAGAAAGGTATTCAAAGTCTGCAGTTTGATAAATAACCCGTCGTACGATTTCGTACTCTGCAGGAGAGAAAACCGTTTGGTTAATTTCTCTGTCAATCATCGCTAGACTTTGAGCATCAGTCGGGTGCCATTCCATAATTAGCACAAAAATTATCGGTTAAGTGTTGGAGTTGGAGGCTGAGGATTGATTCAAGAAGGGGGACAAATAAGCGACTAACACCCCTAAAGCAAATCCCATTACGTTACGGAATAAGGGTAGCCAATCTGAGGTTCTGGTCACCACTGGACCAATACCGAAGGCAATAAAGAGGATGCCCCACAACGGTGAAATGATAAGAACCCACTGCCAAGCAAATACTTGATCGGGTTTACGAGGAGTTCCGGCAAAGCCAAAGACCAAACCACCCACAATGGAGGTAACTAGAGTAAGAATCCATTGCTCTCGGGGTAAACCGGGAACTACGCCACAACCCCCTTTAACTAAACAACCTTTAACTGTGTCTAGAGCGGTTAGGATGGAGGTGTTTTCCCCGTTTTCTCTTATATAATACATATTACCAAAGCGAGCTTGTAATTCGATCCAAAAAGTCCTCGGTAATAATTCGTAAACGTCATCCCCGATACTAAATGAGAGAATGTTGCCACCACGGGAATCAGCTACTAAAAGTATGCTTTTGTCATCTAAACCCCAAAAATTAATGACGGCGCGACCGGGGGAGCGATCGTATTGGGTTAAGACGCGGATTCTCCATCCTGTGTCCGCTTCAAAGGTTTCTATTTCCTGGATTAAGGATTCTTCCTGGAGATCCGGGAGGAAGTTGGCTAAATCTACCACAGGGGTTACCTCGTCGGGTAACAACTCTGGATTATTGACGGCTAAAGCCGGTGAGGGAGAAAAAACTAAAATGAATAAGCCCAGAATAAAGGCTAGTGAGGAAGTTAACCGAGATTTGAAGCCACGTTTTTGCATAAGATTTTGCTATTGAACCGATTGTTAACACTTAAATAAATATTAATCAATTTTACATTTATTTACATTTTTTGGGGGGTTTTAGAAACTGGATGACCGGTTGAACCGAATCTCAGGGGTTTCCCACACTAATAGAGGTTTGCATAGCAGTGTTTTAACGTCTCAGTAGAGTTGAGTATAAAAAGGGAAAAAATTTTTAAACCAATTGTGTTAATATCATAAGCAAAAGAAATATTCTTTAACAACTTAATCTGTGATCTTGGACTCAATTTAGCTAGTGTTAAATCATCCAAATCGACAGAAAACAAACAGAAACCAAGCTTATGAAATCTTCCCTTGTTATTTTATATCACCGCGAACCTTACGATGAAGTTGTAGAAAATGGACAAGTAAGATATCTACCTAAGAAAAGTCCTAATGGTATTGTTCCTACTTTAAAGAGCTTTTTTGCTGATGATAATAATCAAGGAACTTGGATTGCTTGGAAACAAGTTACCCCAGATCAGAAAAACGAATTTGTAAAGAACATTACTGTAGAAGATGACGGAAATTATCGAGTTTCTCGCATTCCTTTGACAGCAGATAAAGTGAGGGATTTTTATCACATCACCTCAAAAGAAGCATTTTGGCCTATATTACACTCATTTCCCTATCACTTTACCAGTGAATCCTCAAATTGGGATACCTTTGTAGAAATTAACCGTCTGTTTGCTGAAGCCGCTTGCGAAGAGGCGGCGGATGATGCCCTAATTTGGGTTCATGACTATAACCTTTGGCTTGCTCCCCAGTTTATTCGGGATAAAAAGCCCAATGCTCGTATCGCTTTCTTCCACCATACCCCATTTCCTTCGGTGGACGTTTTCAACATTTTACCTTGGCGAGAAGCTATTGTGGATAGCCTTCTGTGTTGTGATGTGGTTGGTTTTCATATTCCTCGTTACTCAGAAAACTTTGTCAATGTTGCCCGTAGTTTAAGACCTATTGATATAGTAGAAATAACCAAGGTTACAGGTCATCTCACTCCTGTGGGTATTGCCTTAGCTGAACCAGAAGTGACCACTAAATTAAAGTACAAAAATCAAATTGTTAAGGTGGATGCCTTCCCAGTAGGGACTAACCCCCAAAACATTTTAGCTCTTCTGCACACCCCAGAAGCAGAAGCGAAAATAAAAGAAATTAAAGACACTTTCCCTGGTCGTAAACTGATTATTGCGGCAGGTCGGGTGGATTATGTCAAAGGAAATAAGGAAAAATTAGAGGCTTTTGAACGTTTATTAGACCGTCGCCCTGAATTACACGGTAAAGTTAACTTCATTGTCACTTGTGTGCAAGCAGCTACAGGAATGCAGGTTTATCAAGAAGCACAACGGGAAATTGAGTATTTAGTGGGCAAAATTAACGGACGTTTTGCTACCTTCGACTGGGTTCCCATTCGCTTATCCACTCAACCTATTCCTTTGTTAGATTTATTCTGTTACTACAAGGCAGCTGATATTTGTTGGACAACTCCTCTACGAGATGGGTTAAATTTAGTCGCTAAGGAGTATATTGTCGCCCACGAAGGCAAAGATGGCATACTGGTTTTATCTGAGTTTGTTGGGGCTGCTACCGAACTACCCCAAGCTATCTTAACCAATCCTTACTCTATTAAGTTGATGGATGAGGCAATTGATAAAGCTTTAGATATGTCCACGGAAGAAAAAGAAGAGAAAATGGCGAAAATGTACGAAACGGTGACTAAGTACGATGTTAAATACTGGTCTGACCGTCTCTTAGACTACTTTGCTAACATGACTCGTGAATTTGCCGATGAAAAAGAACCAGCTTTAAAATAAACTGTTTTTTGATTGATTAAAGTCGGTTTTGTTTCCCTGCATCTTTATGTAGGGATTTTTTATTATAATGGGAAAATAAGAACACTTTTGTTTAAAATACAAGTATTTAATTAAGCCATAAATTATGATCTCATCCTTAGAAAAAACTCAAGAAAAGCCACTAAAAAATCAAAGCCAGCAACTCTCAGAAACTGTGTCAAGCCAAGAAACTATCCTCTGTCCTCATTGTAAACGGACAGCTAGTAATGGTATTAAATGTAAAGGAATTTGTGTTGCTGATGACGATTATTAATCTTTACCTCACCTAGTTTACCTCACTAGTACCAAATCCACTTTTTAAACTCATCTTATCTTCTATGAGAGACAGTAGCTAGGGAAGTTTTAGAATTCTAAGCTGTCTATTTAAAAAGGGATTATCTAAATCAGGTTTAGTAAAATTAACGGCAATAACTCAATTACATTACCCCTTTCAATCTAAGTCATTACTTACATCGAAAGGGGTAATGTTATCAAAAAGCTTAGGCTTTTTTGTAGTGGATTAAAAGATATATTATTGAGTTTTGAAGATGAAAAAACTTAAGGACGACAATGGTAAAGAATATCCCAAATATTATCTTTTGCAAAATGATTGAAAGAAGCAGAGGTAGTATTATTAAGTGTCCTCATTAATTTTGGAAAAGAACAAAGTTGACTTCCAAAATGATTATAGATATAAACTTCATTGCCTTCTGTAAACTCGAAATAGAGAAATTCTTGGTGATTAGCATTAGGAAATAGACGCTCTAATTCACTTTGAATAACTTGAGAAAGGGAGTTAATAGTAGAAGGATTAATGGCTATTTTTTCTGTGGGCATTCTATTAAAAAAAGAAAGATACAACAAGTTTTCTTATTTAGGAATTATAGTCAGCAAAAAAAACAATAGCAGTGATCTGGAACACAAATATGCAATAAATGTATTTTTCAATGCGATAATTACATTTTTAAGATGAATTGAGAATTGTAGGATAAGAAATATTACTCTTAGAATGTCAAGCAAAGCAATATCAGTTAATCAGTTTTATTTTCTAGTAAAGAAGGACGAAAACATAGATAAATCAAACTTCCCAATAAAGGGATTAAACTAATTACCCAAAATAAAGCGTCATTGTTAATGTTTCTCCTTAACATATCGTCCCTGATAATAAAAGGAAAAATCAAACAAAGACATAATAAATCTAAACTCATCACATTAATAAATCGTCGATTTTGCCATTCATAAAAGAAATCTGACCAATTCCCAGAAATAGATCCCCAGATTATAAAAACTAGCAAAGTTATAGTTAGAAGAAAATGGAGAATACGAGAGTCACTAAGTTTAATAAATAGATTTTTTTCACCGCTAAATTTTGGGTTTGGTTGCCGTAACACTAAGTAAGGTAAAACGGCAAAAGTTCCTAGTCCTAAAGAAGCGATCGCAAACGGCCAAGCAAGGATTTTTTGTTCTCTTCCATCGATGAATAAAAGATTAGCATAAATAACAGTAACCAGACCAATACTATTAAACACAGCAATAATCAAAGGATTAATTGTGTCCCAGTTGCCGGTTGAAAGATTTTTGATTAATTCTATCGTGTCTGGTTGATTAGGGGGTGCTAATAAAAAACCATAAACTAGAAATCCGAGCCATAATAAACTTAGGAAAATTTTGGTAATCATTAATCTCCTTTAGGTTAATTAAGAAAATAGTTTAATCCAACCTCGTTCAAAAGCAAAATCTAAACAAAAACGAGTAATAGTAAAACAAATAACACTTTCCAACCCTAAAATAGTTAATTGCCCTAAATGATCTAAAAAATCGGGAGACATTTCTACAGGAACTAACCCTCTAACTAACCCAAAAGCAAACACTGCGCCGTCTTTTAAATGGCTATTTTTATCCGTACGAATAATGTAACGATAAGTTACAGCAAAAAGAAACCCGCTAGTAAAAGCGATCGCTACCTTAACCCCTAAACCAATAACATCAGCAACATAAATATCCCAGGTGCTGTAATTAATAGCTAAAATAAGAACATAGGTAATTGTAAAGCCCATGCCTCCTAGATAACCTGCTTTGACCGATTCAATCCGTTCTAAGTTTGACACAGTTATTAACCTTAATATCCACAATCTCACCAAATAGAAGTATCATAGTTGGTGTCGTTTTAATACTCAAGTCATTTTACAGACATAAATTGTTATGGATATTTTAGCTCTCGGTTGGGTTAGCGTGTTAGCTTTATTCACTTGGTCTATCGCTATGGTTGTTTGGGGACGTAACGGTTTCTAGAATTGTGGAAACATCATCTATTCTCAATTTACTCTTTCTCACTGCCTTAGTGTTACTCGTTTTGGTTAGTGGGGGAATAATCTATTTAACAACCGTAGAATGGCGCGATCGTCGTCGTCAAGACCGAGATAAAAAAAGCGGACGCTAAACCCAGGAGGGGACAGTAGTTGTCCTCTCTATACTTTTTCAACTTCCTGATAGACAGAAGAGAAAAAAGCGTCTTTTGCAGCTTCTTGTTCTGCCATTTTTTTGGAACGGCCATAACCCGATCCTAGTTTACGCTCTTTAAGCCAAACCTCTGCAAAAAATCGTTGATGATGGCTTCTATCTTTGTATTTTTCTATAACACGATAGTCGGGTAATATTTTGTATTGTGCTTGTGTCCATTCTTGTAAAGCATCTTTGTAATTTTGGCGGGCTGGATCTGAGCGAATTTCGGCTGCTTTTTTTAACAATGATGGGTCTAACCAAGGGCGGATCAAGGTCATATTTTTGCGACTTAGATATAATGCTCCTAAAACTGCTTCAAAAGCATCTGCCAACCAAGAAACTCTCCCCATTGTATCTTGAGCCACACTATCAGTCATCAAAAGATAGCGGTCCAAACCATAGTTATCTGCTAATTCAGCTAAAGTGCGATCGCTCACTAAAATAGAACGGATAGCTGCAAATTCCCCTACCAATTCATTTGGATAGGTTTCTAATAATATTTCAGCGGACACCAATCTAATAACCGAGTCTCCCACAAATTCTAGTTGTTGATAATTCTTATCCCTAGAAATAGTGGGATGAGTTAGGGCTAAATCCAACAATTCTAAGTTAACCGCTAACTTGTCAGATACTCCTAATTTTTGAAGGCAAGTTTCTAGCTGTTTTGTTCTACGACTATCTAAGAAAACCATTCTCAATATTTTTGTATGTGGTTAGGGAGCGTAATAGCAGTTTTCAATTGGGTGTATCAAAATCTCGGTTTACTTCGACTTCGCTCAGTAACAGTGAGGGTGGGGAGTTTACTTCGACTTCGCTCAGTAAGAGGGAGGGGTGGGAAGAGTGGGGACTATTCTTCTTTGAGTTTGTAATCTATACATAAGAAAATTGCTATGAGAGAGCAAGGAGAAATTAAGGAGATTAAATATAATTCATTTTCAATTCTTAATTTCCCCTGCACTGCCTAAAATTTATTCATTCCCTAAATATTTAGCCACTGTTTGTACATCTTTGTCTCCTCGTCCTGAACAATTAATAATAATACGGGCACTGCCTTCAAGTTGGGGACAAAGGGTTTCTAAATAGGCGATCGCATGGGACGTTTCCAGGGCCGGAATAATACCTTCTAACTCAGATAACCTTTGAAAAGCGGCTACTGCTTCAGCATCGGTAACACTGTAATATTCTGCACGACCACTATCTTTGAGGTAACTGTGTTCTGGTCCAACCCCAGGATAATCTAGTCCTGCGCTAATGGAATGGGGTTCTATAATCTGTCCTTGTTCGTCTTGCAGTAGATAACTCATGGCACCGTGTAATACCCCTGGACGACCTTTAGTTAAGGTTGCAGCGTGTTTTCCAGAGATAATGCTTTCTCCGGCTGCTTCTACTCCGATCAAGCGAATTAAAGGGTCATTGACGAACTCGTAAAACAGCCCCATAGCATTAGAACCGCCACCCACACAGGCTAGTAAAATATTGGGTAAACCGTTCCATTTTTCTTGGCATTGGCGACGGGTTTCTTGACCAATAATTTGATGAAAGTCTCGTACAATCATGGGATAGGGATGGGGACCAGCAACAGAACCCAAAATATAATGGGTGGTTTCCACATTGGTTACCCAGTCTCTAATAGCTTCTGAGGTGGCATCCTTAAGGGTTCCAGTGCCGGCTGAAACAGGTTGCACCGTTGCTCCTAACAGTTTCATACGGAAGACATTGAGCTTTTGCCGTTCCATATCGTGGACACCCATATAAATAACGCATTCCAGACCAAAACGGGCGCAAACCGTCGCTGTTGCTACCCCGTGTTGTCCTGCTCCGGTTTCTGCGATGACTCGCTGTTTGCCCATACGTTTTGCCAGTAGGACTTGAGCGAGGGCGTTGTTGATTTTGTGGGCCCCAGTGTGGTTTAAATCTTCCCGTTTTAGGTAAATTTGGGGGCCAGTCCCGTCCGGGTTGGCGTAATGTTGGGTTAAACGTTCGGCAAAGTAAAGGGGACTGGGACGACCAACATAGTCTTTTAGTAGTTGAGATAATTCTGCTTGAAACTCAGAATCGTTTTTGTAGCGATGATATGCTGTTTCTAGTTCGCTAAGTGCCGGCATTAGGGTTTCAGGCACATATTTTCCCCCATACTTACCAAAGCGTCCGATCTCATCAGGATAATGGGTTTGGGTCGAAGATGGGGCTATAGGTGTGGTTGTCATTGTTATTTTCGTCTTGGTGTTGCCATTAAGCACAAAGCTTTTAATCTCATTAGATCATGGTAGCTGGGTTGTCCATATTTTTCCATGATTTATTGACACTCTCACCGTTAAGCTACGCTGTAACGGGAGATTCTTAAATTCACATTTAAGAGTTCCTGCTTCACAGATTCTTGACTAGACGTTACCGCCCCCGTCAGACCATCTCCACAGGCATTTTCTAACACGCTATGCCCTAGCGCATAATCTTCTACACCACGATTTCTGATTACTTGTGCTGTGGCTACATCTCGATGGGTTTTGTAACCACATTCAGGACAATTATGTTCTCTCACATCAAGGGTTTTCTTGCCTGTATGGAAACCACAATTAGGGCATATTTGAGATGTAAAGTTCTTGTCAACTTCAGCAACAAAAACATCTCTTTTCCACCCCACCCATTTAAGAATGGTTGCAAATTGTCCAAAACCAGCATCAAGACAATGCTTAGACAGCATTCCTCTACTCCATGACCTAAAATCAATATCCTCAATAAAAATTGATTGTGATTGGTCACAAAGACGATGAGCTAACTTAAAATGCCAGTCTTTACGAATATCAGAAATTCGTTGATGTAATCTAGCTATCTTTTGGTTTAACTTGTGTCTATTATTAGACCCTTTCTTCTTATTCCTTAATCTACGTTGCAGCAACTTCCGCTTGCGTTGTAGTCGGTTCAAGAAGCGAGGTCTATCGACAAGTTCACCATCGCTTGTAGCTAAGAATTTGTCTAAACCTAAGTCAATTCCTATTGGATGTCCATGAAAAGGAACATCAGGGATATTGACATCTAACTGTAAAGAAAGCGTCATAAAATAACCACTAGCTTTCCTCACAATGCGAGCTTGTTTTAACTGAAATCCATCAGGTATTTCTCTAGACTTTCTAAACTTTACCCATCCTAATTGTGGTAGCTTAATTTTATTACCTTTAACACAACCTTTTAGCATTTGAGGATACACATAAGACCGCATCCTATACTTGTTTTTAAAGCGAGGAAACCCTAACTTTTTCGACTGCATATCAGCAAAAGCTCTGTCTAAAGTTCTTAAGACTTGCTGTAAGACTTGTGCGTTTACTGATTTGAGTATGTGATTAGTTTTCTTCGCCTTTGTTAAGGCTTTAGCTTGATTGTGATAATTAGGGTAAGGTACGTCAGGAAAAATAATATATTCCTGAATTAATGAGCAAGAATTAACAGGTGATTTTCTAGAACTTAGCCAGTCCTTACGATCTTTCAGAGCATAATTCCAGACAGAACGGCAAACACTTAAAGTATGTTCAATTACCTCAATTTGCTGTTTATTTGGGATTAGCTTAAACTCGTAAGTTAATGTAAGCATTAGTTCGACCATTGTTAAAACTTTCCCCTAGTTTAAGTTAATCTACACGCAATGTCAACTTATGTAAGCTGTATCCCTTTGGTCGGTTTATTTATTGGTTACAATTCATCTCGCCGTTAACCTGTCGGTGTAACGGGAGTCCTCTGGCAACATTTAAGATAGGGAAGAAGGAACCGTTGATCCTGCAGTTGTCCTTCTTGCCTTGCTTAGTTAATTTTAACAGGAGACTCCTGCCAAATTTGGTACAGTAGGGATTCTAAGCGATCGCTTAAACGACAGACAAATAATCCCTCTTCGCTGGCGACATCTTCTCCCAACCAAGTGCCTTCTAAAACTACTTCGATAGAGCGATCATCATAATGATTAATTTCTAGAATTTCTTCTGTAAACAGATCTACATTTTCTAGTAGTTGATTAACATAGGGTAAATCTAAGGAAATTAAAAAGGAAGCACTACTGGGTTCGACGCAGAGACTGGTGCTTGATCGTAAGGCTAAAATCATACGGGTTGTTACCCAAGTTTCTAAGGACTCTTGGAGATGATCTATTACAAATCCATCGTGGGTATAAGTTAGTTTTAACATTGTCTTCTGTAGCTTTAAGAATGGCAGACATCTTTGATGTAATTCGACAAGGAAGAGACAGGTATCATTGGTCAAAAAAGACTTAACACCGAACTCAGGTTGTTATAACTTGCAAATTGCTGTAATTTGCTTTATCTAAACCAAAACCCCCACTTTCTACTAATGAGTAAAGCGGGGGTTAGACAAACCTTTAGGGTTTCAGTGTTTATCTAGGGATGGTAAAGATTGGCCTAGAACACCCGCTTGTAAGGGTTGGGTTTATTGTTGTCTCTCGGGATCGATTATCAGTTAAAAAATTATTAGTTTGGTAGGAGGGGTTTTTTGTTAGAAAATTAAAAATATCAACAGATTTACTAATTCTTTCTGGGTTATTTTTTTCCATCACTTTATTTAGCCAACTTTGGCAACCACTCAGTAGAGATAGGAATAAATGGAAATCAGAGAAAAGTAACATGAACGTTTTCAAGCGTGTTAAAAGAGACTTATTCATACTACACTGATATTACTGAAATGTCTACTTTATGAGGAAAAAATCATGAAAACCTATCCCCGCACCTCAACCACTGAAATGGAAGTCACTAGCATACGTTTAGAAAAAACTCTCAAAGATAAGCTCAAAGCACTTTCAGGCAATCAAGGTTATCAGGCACTGATCAGAGACATTCTTTGGAACTATGTACAGCAGAAATCAGGGGACTACCGACCCAAATTTTCAGTAGCGGATATTCGGGCTACAATTGAAGCAAAGGCGAAAAAAGATGAGAGTTGCGTGCTGAGTGGGACGTTAATCCAGGCAGGAGAACCAATGTTATTGGGATTAACAATTTATGGAGATTTTGTACCACTAAGTCCAGCAAGCATACAGTAAACAATTTGAGTATTTCTATGAAGAGGCAGGAACATTGTGGTTTCTGCCTTCTGTTAGGTGTCGAGTTAGTATATGTGTTTTACCTAAGTTCGATATAAGGAAATTTGCCAATTTCAGGAGTCTCAAACGCGCATTATTTCCTCAAAAAAAACTTAATACCGAACTCCAGTTATTTCGCTTTCGGACGAGAAGGAACCTTTGGTCCTTTGGGTGCGCTAATTTCTGACTTTAAACCAATCCAACCGATAACACTGTAAACAATCGCCAACATCAAACTACTTAAACCAATACGCAGACTTTGCTTGAGAGCTTGAGTAGTTGCTTGACCTTCAGCTTGTCTACGACGTTCGCGAAGTTGAGTTTCTAATTGATTTTTCAACTCATCCGTTCTTGTTTTATATTCTTCTGGATTTTGCGCTAAATCTCGCAATCCCTGTAACTGCTGACGTTGTTGACGTAAGGTTTCTAACTGTTCAGCATTTAGCTGTCTACCTTGAACTTGACCAGCTTCTATCGCTTGATTAAGTCGTTGAATCTGTTCATTAAGCCGCCCAGGATTTTGAGACAAAGTATCCACTTGGGTTAAGAACTGCTGAATTTGCTCTGCTCCTTGACCGACTCCTTGTTCAATTCGCTCTAAAGCATCGGCTTTAGCATTGTTGAGGTTGCTAAGGTGAAAAGGAACCGCCAGTAAAAACAATAATCCCAAAAGAGCGGATATAATATAGACTGGAGCTTTGAGATTTAATGCCGATTTTTTCAAGGTCTTGGTATCAGCTAGACTATCGATAAAGTAGCCAACTAAAATGAATGCCATACCGACAAGAGGGACAACCCCGCGATCAACAATCCCTGCAACTGTAGCAATTTTCCACGATTGACTCTCTAGGTTAGTAGGAAAAATAATGGTCACATAATCCAATAGAGAAGATAGGATAAAGACTACCCCGATCAGTTTGAGGATTAAAGATGTAAATGCTGAATAATTCATTGTTTGTATTAGTTTGTAGATAGCATTTTATTAAAGATAACAGCCAACAGAGAATTTACCTCGATTGCCAAAAGACTTAATAATTATGTGTGAGATTTTATATAAGAGGTGTTGCCATATCGCCTCTTTTTAACCGAATAACTCCGAACTCAGGTTAAAAGATTTAGGAGAAATTCGCAAGGGATACAACAATAGTCTTTACAATGATAGTCTAAACGTTGTTAAAAAGCTTCTTCGACGAGAATAGATTAGGAATGACACAAGTACAAGTATTGTCCGATAAACCTGCTCTGATTGCTCATGCACTAGATTTGATCGTCGACACAATTAATACCACCCTCAAGGAAAAAGAACGGTTAACAATCGCTTTGGCCGGTGGTAGCACCCCAAAACCTCTCTACGAAGCCTTAGCTGAAAAATCCCTACCTTTAGAAAAAATTCATATTTTTTGGGGAGATGAGCGTTATGTTCCTGGGGATCACCCAGACAGCAACCAAAGAATGGCCCGACAAGCTTGGTTGGACAGGGCGGATTTTCCTGCCGCTAACATCCATCCCATGCCTACAGGGAGTAATGATCCCTCTCTGGACGCTCAAACCCACAACCAGGAATTAGAAGCGTTTTTTGGGGTGAAAGCAGGGGAATTGCCTATGTTCGATATTATTCTACTAGGGATGGGGGATGATGGTCATACAGCCTCTTTATTTCCCCAAACAGAAGCCCTAACCATCAGCGATCGCTTGATAACTGTGGGGAATAAGGACGGACAACCTCGTTTAACCTTTACCTATCCTTTGATTAACAACGCTCGTTATGTAATTTTTTTGGTAGCAGGAGAAAATAAAAGACCTGCATTAGCTGAAATTTTTTCTCCTGATGGGGATGAAACCCTTTATCCAGCTAAAGCGGTTAAACCTCAAGGGGAACTGTTGTGGTTGTTGGATGAGGCAGCAGGAGAGCAGGTGAAGGAGATTTAGGCGGCTCCAACGCTACTTATATCAATCACAGGGTTTTATCTCCAGGAAACCGTCATTGTATGCCATCTGGCGATCACATTTCTCTAGGCAAAAGGGATTGAGTTACCTTTATTTTTCAATTGTCTTAAAATAGTAGAAAACTAAAGGTACGTTAGAGATCAATGACCCAAACCCTAGAAACCTGGTTACAAGAAATCCATGTCCCTGCTGATTGGATTGGGTTACGCCAAGTAACTGAAACCTCTACCCTACGATACGTTAGGGATGGTAAACCCCAAAGTAACGGACGCACTCAAAGCAAAGGGGTGATGGTGGAGGTTTTGGCTAAAGGACAAATGGGTTATTGTGCCACTAACCATTTAACCTCGGAAAATATTAAACTGGCGGCAGAAATCGCCTATCAACAAGCCATAACAGCGGCCGATTGGGGAATTTATCCTTTTACTGTTGAACAAAGACCGAAAGCGGTGGGGAACTACCATTCTCCCTACGTTAAACCTTTTGACATTCTTAGTCCTAAAGACATTAACGATTTGCTGTTGAAGGTTAATGAAATACTAAAAGTCAACGATAAAATCGTGAGTACCACTGCGATCGCCCGTTTGCTAGAAACAGAGATAAGACTGGTTAGTAGCAATGGTTCGGATGCTTATCAAAAGTTTTTGCTGATTACCACAGATTACACGGCAACAGCACAAGATAGTAATATTATTCAAAAACGCACTGATAACGGCTTTACAGCTCGTTCTTATCAAGGAGGAATCGAAATACTCGACGAAGCGGATATTTTAAGCCGCGCTCAAAGAATTGGGGAACAGGCCGTAGAATTATTATCAGCCCCTGACTGTCCTACTACCAACACTACTTTAGTATTAGCACCTGACCAAATGATGCTACAAATTCATGAGAGTATTGGTCATCCTTTGGAACTAGATCGCATTTTAGGGGACGAACGCAATTATGCAGGGTCAAGTTTTGTTAATTTGGAGGACTTTGGTAACTTAGTGTATGGTTCCCCTCTTATGAATGTCACTTTTGATCCCTCCGTGTCTGGGGAGTTTGCTAGTTATCGTTTTGATGACGGGGGTAATATAGCTACCCGTGAGTATTTGATTAAGGAAGGGGTGTTATTACGAGGTTTAGGCAGTAAAGAGAGCCAGGTTAGGGCAAATGTGCCAGGTGTGGCTAATTTACGTGCCTGTTCTTGGAATCGTCCCCCTATCGATCGCATGGCTAATATTAACCTGGAACCTGGAGACAGTTCTTTTGAGGAGATGATTAGTAATATTGAGTCTGGAGTGTATATGGAGTCTAATCGTTCTTGGTCCATTGATGATTATCGCAATAAGTTTCAATTTGGCTGTGAATACGCCAAATTAATCGAAAATGGTAAGTTAACTAAAACCTTGAAAAATCCTAATTATCGGGGTATTACTAATCAATTTTGGCGTAGTTTATCTCAACTTGGCGATCGCTCTACTATGGGGGTTTATGGGACTCCTAGTTGTGGTAAAGGGGAACCCAACCAAGCTATTCGTGTTGGCCATGCTTCTCCTGTTTGTGTCTTTGATAATATCGACGTGTTTGGTGGGGTTGGTTAATAATGGACAATTGTTCTGCTTTGATCAAACACAATGAAGAAAAAATCTGACAGTTATATATAAACGATGGTTAAGCTAAGATTATCTTCAATATTTGATAGAAAATTACAACTTATAGGGTATCTTATGTCAAATACTCTATAAGTCTAGTTAATAGTGATAATGAACAGTGGTGAGCTTTTTGGATTAAAAATACTTAAGTATTACCGACAAAATAGAAGAGCCAGTGTCGGTTTTACGCTCCTAGAACTAATCATTACTGTTCTGATTCTAGGGATTTTGGCGACTTTAGCTATTCCCAGTTTTTTAAGTCAAGTAGGACGTTCTCGAGAAACAGAGGCGGTTACATCATTAGGGACTATTAATCGAATTCAAGTCGCTCATCGTTATGAATACGGAGAATTTGCCTTAATTGGGGAGATAACACCGGAAGGAATCAACGAATCTTCCTCTCTTGAACTGGCTTTAAAACCCAAATACTACAATTATAGGGATATTCCTCGTCCTGGAACTGATCATATTCGAGCTAAATATGGCGCACAGGCGATTGATGAATATACTGACAGTTTGAAGAATTATAGCGCAGGAATCAGATACATTCCTAGTCGGAATCATTTTGCAGTGGTTATCTGTCGAGGAAACGATCATACTGAAGATAATATTAACGAGATTAGACCGATAAAACTTGGGGCAAGTGATGAGTGGGTTTGTTTAGGGAATAGCACCGCGATTCGTTAGAAATACTACTAACCTAAGTTCGTTTTTAGGGGTTAGGATTTAAGTTTTTTAACTCAAATTATTATCTTTATCGACACCATCAATACCGACACGCTGAATATACCTGTCTTTATTAAATAAAAATATAGAAGCTACTTGTAGATTTGATATATTTTTCTTATCCCAGATTGTTAGAGACGTTTCATGAAACGTCTCTACAGAGGTTTAACCACTAAAAGAACCATCCATAAGAATGTAAACCTTTTCCTAATATATTAACCCCTAAATAACACACCCAAACCACTACAAAACCACTGGCGGCTAAAATAGCTGGTTTACGGCCTTGCCAACCTTTGGTGATGCGGGCGTGAAGATAGGCGGCAAATACTAACCAAGTGATTAACGCCCAAGTTTCTTTGGGGTCCCAACTCCAATAAGATCCCCAAGCTTCGTTGGCCCAAACTGCGCCGGCAATAATGCCAATAGTTAGTAAAGGGAACCCTAAACCAATGATGCGATAACTAATATTATCTAGGGTGTCGGCTAAACTGAGGAGTTGAGGAGAAAGGGTAACTGGTTCAGATTTAATGGCAACGCTTTCTAATACGGCTGTTCCTCCACCGCCGTTGCTTTGTACTACACTAACGGTAGGTTCTTCTTGATTATCTTTAAATAAATCCCTTTTTAACCTATCCCGATAACCGCCGGTTCCCACGGAACTTCCTTTCAGTTGGATGTCTTGGTTGCGAGTGACTACTAAAAAGGCGATCGCTAAAACCGATCCCACCATCAAAGTAGCGTAACTTAACATCATGACGCTAACGTGCATCATCAACCAGTTGGACTTCAACGCAGGAACCAGAGGTGCAGAAGTTTGCATTTCCGGAGGTAAAGACAGGGCGGCAAAGGCAGTAATACCCATCGCTACCGGTGTTGTCACCACCCCAACCAAGGGACTACGACTCATTTGCTCAGCCAGGAGATGAATAGTTGTTATACCCCAAGCTAGGAAAAATAGGGACTCGTAGAGGTTACTTAAGGGGAAATAACCAGCCTCTAGCCATCGCGCCCCCAAAAGGGTAGCCATGAATAAATTAGCGATCGCCACTCCTGTTGTGCCGATAGTTGGCAACCAAGTTAAACTCCGAAAGGCTGCCCCTGCCCAGTAAATGAGCATAGTTAAGAATAGTAAGAGAAAAGAACTATTATCAAGAAAATTTTGTAACGTAATTAAATCCATATTGTTGAATCTTCCAATGAAAAGTTATTGTTTAGACTGAAGGTAGATTTACGGAGTCCATCACAAAGCTCCGTCTGATCTAGCTTTTGGCTTGAGACGAAAGAACTGAACTTTGCTCTAATAAGTAGGATCTGGATCGGCCTCTATTCTATATTTTAGGACTTTTCTGAGTGATCCAGAGTCTAAGGAATTAATTGTTGTCTGTTTTCTGTTCATAAGTGTTCAAAGGAATACAGGGGAAAGGTTGGTTATGATGGGGTAAAATCAGTCATATTCTAGAGCTAACTTCCTGCATGAATTTTTTTGAGAAATTAACCCAACGGATCACCACCAGCAACACTTTATTGATCCTTGGTCTTGATCCTAACCCAGAAATGATGCCTCAAGATCAAGATACCCATCAAGGACAAGAAAGTTTAATGATTGCCCTAGAAGATTGGTTAAAATGGGTAATTGAGGAAACAGCAGATCTAGTCTGTGCTTATAAACCAACGTTGGGGTTTTATGAAGCATTGGGCAGGGAAGGATTAGACTTATTGTTAAAAGTTATTAAGGCTATTCCTGATCATATTCCTATTATTTTAGATGCAAAACATGGGGATATTAATACCAGTACAGTTTTTGCTCAAGCCATTTTTGAGAGGTGGGGAGTTGATGCGGTAACTGTTAGTCCTTACGCCGGGCAAGATCATATTGCTCCTTTTTTGGTCTATGCAGATCAAGGGGTTTTTATCCTTTGTCATACTTCTAATCCTGGGGCGGTTGTTTTACAAGAATATCCCACAGATGATGCTCCTTTTTACTTACAAGTTATCAAAGAGGCGAAAACTTGGGCAACTCCAGAACAGTTATTTTTAGAAGTAGGAACCACTAATTTAGAGGTAATAAAAAAAATTCGTTCTCTTGCCCCCGAGCGACTATTGTTGATGCGTAGTATTTGGAGTAAAGATAATAATATTTATGAGATCTTAAAAGTTTCTTTAAACAGAATGGGTAGCGGTGTATTAATTCCTGTACCTCAAGATTTTTTGAAATCGAAAAGCTTAAAAGAGAAAGTAACTAATCTCAATCAAGATATTAATCAATGTAGAGATAATATCACTAAAAGTTTGGCAGACTGTGAGCTTTGGAGTCCCAACGTCTGTTTACTCAATTCCCATCCCTATCAAGATTTAATCTTACAACTTTATGATATTGGTTGTTTATTATTTGGAGAATATGTACAAGCATCGGGAGCAACTTTTTCTTATTATATTGATTTGAGAAAAATAATCTCTAAACCCCAATTATTTCATCAAGTTTTAACTGCTTATGGTAATATTTTAAAGACCTTAAAATTTGATAGAATTGCTGGTATTCCCTATGGTTCTCTACCTACAGCAACAGGATTATCTTTAATGTTACATCACCCGATGATTTATCCTAGAAAAGAAGTTAAAGCTCATGGAACCCGTCGTTTAATCGAGGGAAATTTTCAAGCAGGGGAAAAAGTAGTTGTGGTTGATGATATTTTAATTACTGGAAAAAGTGTCAAGGAAGGAGCAGAGAAATTAACTTCATCGGGACTAATTGTTAAAGATATTGTAGTTTTCATCGATCATGAGCAAGGGGTTAAAACTAAGCTGAAAGAAGAAGGTTATAACGCCCACTGTGTTCTAACTATTTCTGAGATTACTGAAACTTTATACGAAGCAGGAAGAATCAATGAGCAGCAGTATAATAGCTTTTTCAAAAACTAATTTTTTTTGTAACACTAGTAAAATAAATAGATGAATCGAGTATTAAGAAAATGACCCTAAAACGTAATCAAAATCCTAACCCTAAGCTCGAAACAAAAGAACGATTAACTAATACACAAATCAATCCCAAACAGGATAATTTAGAAGAAAGTATCCGTCCCCATTCTTTTGATGAATATATGGGACAAAAAGACCTCAAAGATGTCTTATCCATTGTTATCGAAGCTGCCAAAACCCGTAACGAACCCATAGATCATCTCTTATTATATGGTCCTCCTGGTTTGGGGAAAACCACCATTTCCCTTATTTTAGCCTCGCAAATGGGGGTCAATTGTAAGATTACAGCGGCACCTGCTTTAGAAAGACCGAGGGATATTACAGGATTATTGGTTAGCTTAAAGCCGGGGGATATCTTATTTATCGATGAAATTCACCGCCTGAACCGTTTAACCGAAGAATTACTCTATCCAGCGATGGAAGATTATCGTCTTGAAATTACCGTCGGGAAAGGACAAGCTACGAGAACTCGTAGTATTCCCCTACCTAAATTTACCCTAGTGGGTGCAACTACTAAAGTTGGGGCTTTGACTTCTCCTTTACGGGATCGTTTTGGACTGATTCAGAGGTTAAAATTCTATGAACCGGAAGAATTGTCTTTAATTGTGCAACGAACTGCTAAATTATTAAACGCTTCTATTACTGAATCAGGTTCTCTAGAAATCGGTCGACGTTCTCGGGGAACTCCTCGTATTGCGAACCGTTTACTACGAAGAGTCAGGGATTATGTACAAGTTAAAAAATTCGATACCATCACCCAAGAATTGGCAGCAGAAGCGTTGGATATTTATCAAGTAGATCCTCAAGGATTAGATTGGACGGATCGCCTGATTTTAGATACCATGATCAAACAGTTTAATGGGGGACCTGTGGGACTCGAAGCGGTAGCGGCAGCCACAGGAGAGGATCCAAAAACGATCGAAGAAGTTTACGAACCCTATTTATTACAAATTGGTTATCTCAATCGTACTCCTAGAGGAAGAGTTGTTACAGCTACTGCTTATCAACATTTAGGAAAAATAGGAAAAGAACAGTTATCCATTTTTAATGAATAGTAATTTCCAGTAATTAAGATCACACCCGTTAAAATAATTAGCTCCTATCATAGTCCCAAAACCTGGTATCATAGCTATCTTAAGCTCCTGATGTCGAAACGATTCTCCATAAATTTTGTTATGTCGAACTCAGGTTACTAATTTCCTTCTATGACATAAAGATACTGATGAAAACGAAGTCTAATATAATTATTTCTTCACCCCATGTTGTTGTTCCCCATAACTATTGGGAACACTTATTAGGAGAGGTTTTACGGGATGCTGATTTAATTACAGACGCACAGTTACAGACGGTTTTAAGGGATCAGCAAGAATATAAATATCAAAAAATTGGCGAGATATTAGCCTTACGAGGATGGATAAAACAAGAAACAGTTGATTTTTTTGCCGAAGAGTGGAAGAGTTGCCTAAAACAAGGACCCCAATACCCTATTGGACAATATTTAAAACGGGCCGCCCTATTGAAACAAGAAGATATAGAATATATTTTACAGTTACAACAGAGACTTCCCATGAAGTTCGGAAAAATTGCTGTTAGTGAAGGACTTATAAAAAAAACCACTTTAAATTTCTTTATTGAGAGTCTTTTATGCCAACTCTCTAACGACACCTTATTTCGGACTTGATCTTAAAATTAATTGTGACCTGGCAATAACCATTAGATAGACAACTAGGTTAAGAGGAAACACTCATTTTAGAGGGATTCAAATACTGATAGCTAAGCTCAGAATTTTGCCAGACTTTCCCATCTAAAGCCATTTGCTCGATTAAACTTGCTAAACGTAACGCTTTCAACGCCTGAGTACCCCCTACAGAAGGTTGATCTCCCCCTCGCACACAATGAACAAAATGTTCCAATTCTGCGTGTAAAGGTTCTATTTTGGTAGTGTGGACTTTTTCTATCAATCCATCCTGACGATATAATACTTGTCCGTAGTCGGTACTATAGTTAGCTGTGGTTTGGCGGTGAATTAGGATATCGTTGTTGAGGAAATCCGCTTCGGTTAAACAATTTTTGCAATGGGCAGCTAAACGGCGAATTTTACGATGGGTTACTTTACTAGCTGTTAAGGTAGCGACGATCCCATTCGCAAAACCCAAGGTAGCTGTAACGTAGTCCAAATGACCAGAGTTTGAACCACAACTACCACTAGCGGTTAACTTAACGACGGGGGATTTAACCAACTCTAGTAATAAGTCGATGTCGTGTATCATTAAATCTAGAACTACAGATACATCGTTCGCCCGTTGGGAATAAGGACTCATACGATGGGCTTCTAATGCTAACACTTCTTCGGTTTTTAAGACCTTGCTAAGTTCCTGGAAAGCGGGGTTAAAGCGTTCGATATGACCTACCTGTAAAATACCATTAGAACTAGCAGCCTCGTTAACTAATGATTCAGCTTCGGCGATACTAGCGGCGATAGGTTTTTCAATTAGGGTGTGAACACCAGCTTGTAAACAGTCCATACCAACGGAGTGATGCAAGCGAGTAGGAACAGCAATACACACAGCATCTACATGGGGTAGGAGATCCTGATAGTGTTCAAAAAAACGGACTCGATACTTACTTGCGATATCGATTCCCCGTTCTACGTTAACATCGGATACCCCAACTAATTCCACGTCTTTGAGCAGACTTAGAATGCGGCTATGGTGTTGTCCCATATTACCGACTCCGATCACACCGATACGAATGGGATCAAAAATACTTCGCTGTGACTTTAGGGGTTGCTGTGGCTGTGACATCTTTTGGATTACTCCTGTAAACTCCTCCACCGAATTAGATTGCCTCGCTTCTCCATAATCTAGTTAATGAGCCAATCATCAAAGATGTTAACATAGTTTGTCAAAATGTGAAGAAATTTTTAGGTATTTATCGTCAGTGAGTTCTGAGAAGTTGCCAACACTGTTGAGCGATCGCCCAGTCTTCTTGGGTATGGATAACTAAAATTCTTACGGTTGAGTCTTGGGTGGCGATGTCTTCGTCTACGGGAGAGGATTCATTTTTGGTTTTGTCCAATTTTAATCCTAAAAACTCAAAGGCTTCACAGGCTTTTTCTCTTACTAAAACGGCATTTTCTCCTACTCCTGCCGTGAAAATTAGAGCATCTATCCCTCGTGACGACTCCCGACACTGAACGGAGTACCGTTACAGTGCGGGCTTCTCCAA
>NZ_JARVCN010000446.1:0-2273 GCF_038442745.1 Crocosphaera sp. Alani8 | reverse complement strand
TTTGGCCTAAGTTTTCGCAGCGAGTGACCCCTGGCTTTTTGAGAAGATACGGATTTTAACCTCAGTCAAACTCACGTTGTTGAGGAAACTCAATTATGATTGTTTAATCGAATAACACCACCAAACGATCATAATGAGTTGTTAGTAATCCAGAGTTGTCTTTAACAGGGGAAAATTTTGATGACACACCATCAAAACAGAACTTCTAAGGTTGCGCCCACAACTCGATGATCTGGATCTTCTCGTAATTGTGCTAATGCTTCTTTAGCTTTAGGAGACTCAAAAATTCCTAAAACTCTAGCAACCTGCGCTCTAATTGCTACTATTTCACTGGTGGATAGCTCAAGGAGTAAATTGATTGCTTCAGGCTCAACTGGCGTTCCTTTTAATTTTCGCAAATAAGAAATCGATGCCAATTTTACCGTCAGATCATCCCCTTCTAATCCCCATTTAGAAAGCTGTATAAAAACATTTGGGGAGCCAATTTCATCTAAAGCAGCAAAGATACTTTGCCGAATCAACCAGTGAGATTCTCTTTTAAAAAGTTCTAGCAAATGGGGAATTGCTTTTTCTCCATGCTTAGCCAGAGAATTAGCAGCTTCGGCTTTGACGTTGGGATCAAGATCATTCTCTATCAATTTGAGCAGGATTTCAAAACCTTCATCAGTAAGTTTATAACCCAAACCCATTGCCACAAAAGAACGAATCATAAACTTTTCGTCATACATTTTTTGTTTGAGTAAGGGAACAACTACATTCGACGGGTAATTCCTTAGCTCTACAATAGCTTTAATCCGATTTTGAGGATTCGGATTATCAAGGTATGCTTTGATCTGATTTATTTCCATAATTTCATCACGTTCGAATCTTTGAGCATCAACTTGCTTTCACGGATTTATATTAAATAATGTAACTTAATATAAAGTTTTCTTAAAATTATAGCGTTAAATTTCCTATTGATGTCAAGTAGATTAATGAGAAATAGTATTGGTGTTGCTGAATGAATAGTGAGACTTTAGGTAACTTTAAGCCCAAACATAACCAAAACTAGCTTTATACATAGCGAATACGTCAACATTATCCTTGCTATCTCTGGTTTTGTAAGAAGGGATAAGTCCCCAACCTTTCATTTTTTTCTCCCAAATAATCCGAAGAAACCACTTCCTTGTTTTTTATCGGAAGGTTTTTGTGAGTCGGAGTCAGGAAGCACTTTATCTAAGGCTAACTTTGCCTTGATTACAATTGGATCTTGCGGATTAACTTTTCGTGCCTTATTAATATGAATTTTGGCCATAGTTAACTGCTCTTGTTTTAAATATGCCAACCCCAATAAACCGTGACAAGTGCTATTGTTAGGATCTTCTTTTAATGTTTCTCGTAATTCAATAATTGCTTGAGAAAGATTGTTACGTTCAATATCTTCCTGAGCGCGTTCTAGAGCAGTTTTAACTGCTGATTTATGATCCTCTTTTTTGATTGCTTGTTGTGTTGAAGAAGAAGTTGTTCTTGTTGCTGCTTTGGGTTCTGGTGTGGGTTTTGGTCTTGCTTTTTCTTTGACCTGTTCTCCTTGGGAAAGCATGAGATAAATTAAATTTAACTCGCTAATTTGGGCAATGGTAGTCAATACATTGTCTAAATTATCGTACTGCTTACTAACCAAAGGGGTTAAAAGTTGATGATATGTTAATTCTCGATCTTGACTAGTTTGTAATAGTTTTTGTGCTTCATCAGTTGCAATAGTAATACTACGCAATTCATCGGCTAAATTTCGTCCCATCTGAGACAATACTAATTTATACTCGTCGCGATAACGATCTTTTGATAATACTTCGTAGGCTGGATTGACTAATTTTGATAAAATTTTAGTAGCTAGTTGTTTTTCCTTCTCTGTTTTGCCCTTAAAGGTATCAGGATGAAGAATATATGCTATCTTTAAATATCGCTGACGAATATACCGACTATCAGCATTAATGGGAATCCCCAAAATAGCGTAGTGATCGGTCATGTCATATTTAAAAAGTCCTTGTTCTATGGGAAAAGACATAAATTTAATCGCTCATTTCTGAGATTAGATGCTCTATTTTTAACGGTGTGTTTTGGTTTAACCAGATGAATGTCTTGTTTAGCTGCAATTTATGTTGGATAGTGAAACTTTTTTGCTCAAGTTTCACTATTCAAATAGGTTGTTTTCCTATCATACCATTTTCTCTAGAGCTTCAGTGACATCCTCCCAACCCTGACCGCTTAGGCGGTACAGGGTGGGCTTCCTCATA
>NZ_JARVCN010000445.1:0-22163 GCF_038442745.1 Crocosphaera sp. Alani8 | reverse complement strand
CCCAGTCGCTTTCACCGAATTCCGGTCGATGCGACATTTTTGCGTCGCTCCCCTTGACTAGCTAATAGTTATCTATAAAAATATAATCGGGATGGCAGGATTTGAACCTACGACATCCTGCTCCCAAAGCAGGCGCGCTACCAAGCTGCGCTACATCCCGTAACTCATGACCAATATTATAACCTAATCTGGGTACCAAAACATACCTTTAATTCCTTCGGGATCTAGGACGAATCCTAAACGACGATAAAAGTCCACCACTTGGGGATCGGCAAAGAGAGTAATGTTACTGATATCTTCGCTTCTTAACTGACGAATCATGTACTTCATCATCCCTTTTCCTAATCCTTTGCTTTGAAACCTGGGATGTATAACCACATCCCAAATTGTCGCATTGAAGGCGTGATCAGAAGTAGCGCGAGCAAAACCAATGAGACGCTTACGCTTTCCTTTGACTTCCCATGCTGACACCACCATAAAACTGTAGGTGAGTGCGCGCTTAACTTTTCGTAGGGGACGACGAGCCCACCCCACAGCATCGCATAATTCTTCGAGTTCGTAGAGATCGATTTCTCTTTCTCGGCTGAAGAATATACGAGTTTGACCGTCGGTATGGCCTTTCAGGTTGACCGGTTCCCCTTTGAACTGGGGCTTCTGCTCGGTGTTTGATGTATCTGTATTATTAAACAATCGTTTCCAAAAAACCATTAGATTGAAAGAGACAACCCCTATTTAGTTAAGTATTCTCTCACAAAAAGGTAGAAAATGGGGTTCAGGGTTTGAGACTCCTTAGAATCAGTAGATCACAAATATCTCCCTTTTTCCCCGCTCCCTGCTCCCCTGCAACCCAAGCAAGTAAGTTTTCGAGCTACTGGGAATAATTTGAGGGATTCCCATTCACCCCATACTTTATTTAAAACCCTTTCACAACGGAGAAATTGCCAGGGAAAATTATTGTTGAAAATTACGAATAAAAGATTCTTGTCTCAAGTACACAAATCTAGGGGTTAACGGTGGTAAATTATCTGCATCGTTAAAATCAAGGTCATAGTCCCAATCACGCTCAGGTGGACTGTAGTCTTGACTGCCCCATGTTCCTTTAACATGCTCTGGTGTGCCTAAACTGACGAAAGAACCACGATAGGTCAAAGTGTTGTCACTCCAATTTTCTGAAAATCGGGGATAATTTTCTAACCCTCCGTTGTAACCAGAAGTTCTGTCGGAGTCTGTCTCATCGGTTCCCCCTAGAAGTGCGCTATTAATGGTGGTACTTGTTCCTGGTTGTTTGCTCCCATCGATATCACAGTTTTCGTTTTCGTTCTTATTAATCGCTTTGTCAGAGTTTAGACAGGAATTGGACAAAACGTTGATGGAGTCCGCTAGGATAGCTGCCGGTTGTTTATTGTTCTTATTGTAGTCTCCTTGTAAGTAAATAGCTTGATCTGTGGCAAAGGTGACACCTAGGGGACTTCTATTGCTGCTTTCTCCTATGCTCATCAATTGTTGTCCTTGAGTAATGGCAAAGCCATAGGGACTGGTTTCTGTATCTGCGTCAGGATAACTCAGATCATCAATGGTCGCGTACATTACTAAACCTCCCTCCGTGGTATCCCTTGCCCCCAATCCTAAATTTTGAAAAGAACCTTGGGGGGCAGAACTATCGGGGGATGCTACCTTAAAAAGTTTTTCGTTTGCTGAAAATCCTAGCCCATTGTTATCACTAATTAATGCCCCGGCGTTAAATCTAGCATAGCGGCCGACTTGGTTCCAAATAGCTAAACTTTTAAAATTAAGTTGCAACAGGCGCATATCCCGTACTTCGCGATCGTTACGAAAACGGTGACGAGATTGATGAGAAGGATCATCTCGTCCGATGTCCTGTACCGCAGCACTCACAAAACAGCGATTGTCTAAGGCTGCAATTTCACGGGGTGTTTCATTGATTATAGCTGTGATAATAGCCGTGCTTGTTGTTGGATCTAAACCTAGAGAATCAATTAGATTAATTAAAGATGTCTTGACACCAGCCAGATCCGAATGGTTGAGGGGTAGGGATAGGGATGTATAGGCAATAGGTTTTGGTTGAGAAACCATAGCCACGTATAAAAAGTCTGCCAGTTTATCTGCCGCTACACCAGGAATGGCCGAACCGGAACTGCCAGGAGTACAAACCTTAAACTTAGCATCAGCAATGCTGGCTAACTCTTGACTCACTAGAATAGGCTGACGTAAACTGCGTCTTTCTCCTTCTGTCAAAGAAACGGTAGTGCCAGAACTTCGATCAAGCCTGGTAACCTCAAAGGGAACGGGTATTAAATTGGGAGCAGAAGTGGAAGTGGCAACAGGTTTATAGAGAAAACGGATATCAGCTTTCTGGTAGTATTCTCCGGTTTTGTCCAGAAAACTCGGAGGGGGCAAAGAAATCGCCTCTAAACCTATTTGAATCTGGGTTCCCCAAGCAGTCCCGACGAGAACTGGGTCCATTGCATTGGTAGTTGCGGTTTCGCTTCCTGTTCCCTCGGACAAAAGATTTAAAAAATCGGTCCCCGCTGCGTTCATAATTGTCACTCTTTCATTGGGGTAAGTAGAATTATTATTCTTTCGTTTATTGTAGAGCTCCCCAGAAAGGGTTATTTGACCATCGATATTGAGTCCAAATTTTTTCCCTGCACCGAGATAAAGGTCCCCGTTAGTATGAACCGGTCCGCTTAAATCCATCACCGGACCTGGGAGAATTTCTAAATCATTTGCATAAAAAGCTGCAAACTGAAACATGGGGATGAGACGGCTTTTTATGTCTAGTTGTAGAATTGCTGTTACTTCAGAAGTAGGAGCATTTTTGGGTTTAGCAATGGAATATATAGAGTAAACATATTCAAGCATATTAAGATTTTGGTAAGCTTCCCCTCTAGGAACTACTCCGCTTCTTGGTAATCCTCCATTACGCTCAACTACATAGGTTGCGGCAATATGACCTTCTCTATTTTCTGTACCTGCTACGAATTCTTGCTGTCGGCACTTATAATCCCCTGTTCCATCGTTACTAGAGTTAGAATCCAGACAATTGGCTACGGAGGATGGACTTATTCCTGAAGGGTTATTAAAGTCCACAAAAGTTTCTCTGAGTTCTTCGGCTCTACGATTTAATCCCGCTTCAGCTCCATAAAAGCCACTATTGATATCAGCGGCACTTTTGGTGCTAGTCCGTTCAACTTGAAGTACTACAGCATAAGCGATTAATAGTGAATGCAATGCTAAACCCAAAGCAAGGGCTAAGATGAATGTATAGCCTTTATTGGTGTCTAATGACTGCTGATATAAAATTTTTAATAAAAGAGTTCGCTTTTTATTCATCGTAGGATTACCTCAATAATTCAAAATATTTCGTGGAAAAACTCTTTCAGATTTTTCTGTTTCAACGGATGACGAATAAGGAGTATCGGAAATGGAAACTTCGGACTTGATTTCAACAAATCTGATTTGAGACCAAACGTAGGGATTGGGTAGGTTTGAGTCGCAATCGCCATTATTGGGGGGAATGACGGTACAGGTATATGTTGCCGAAGAGTTTACAGATAAATCTTGTTGAACATGGGTAATTATTTCAAAACTCTCTAAATTGCCCACAACCCGAGAAGTTTGCTCATCATCAATAATTAACTCTAATTCGTTGTCATCGTTTAATCGATAACGACGTTCCTCGATGAGATAAATTCGACTTGAACCATTAGCTTCATAGGTATTCTGCCAAGTATGACCACTCGCACTTATTGAGGCCGATGCAACAATACCCGGAGATGGGGTAACGGTTGAGTTGCCTGTGTCGAATGTCTCTTCTCCGTTGTAATCAAAGAATTCTCCAGTCCCAAAGCCATTGTAAATAAAAGCGCGAATCGTCGCTCCATTGGAGGTACGATAATCTCTCCAAGTCTCTAAAACATCAGGCCAACCATTGTTATCATCGTCAATGACATCGCAGCCAGCAACGGAACCTGTATCATCCACAACGGTAACTGCGTCAGAGGTTCCTACTGCAACCTGACCACAGACCGGAAGACTACTGGTTAAAAGGCTACGTCGAATACGAATTTCTGAGTTATCATCGTCGTCTTGGCTCACAACAATGCTAGGAAAGTTGGGATCTTCGGCAAAACCTTCCCCTGCTTGCTTAATATCGGTGCCTACTATTTCAAAAACACTACGAAGGGTTTGATTGACATCGCTAGCTTGTTGATCTTGAAGATACATTTGTCGGCTCCAAGAAAAACCCATAAAACCAAGGTTAATAATAACCAATGAAACTAGGCTTCCTGCGAGCAGTTCGCCAAGGGTAACTCCTTTGTTAGATTTATCTAAGCCTGGTAAATGCTGTTTGAACTTTGTATATTTGTTTGCCATTTTTCTCAACTCTTAAAAGAATGTGACGTAAGTTATTGTTGTCATTTACTGTAGTTGGACAGGTTACGGAGTTGTCGGAATTGATGATTGGTTCTTGTGTACATATATATTGTTTCAAATCATAAGACTGACCTAAGTTGTCTTCTTTGGTTGTTGATTCCTCCCCTAAGGGAAGGTCAAGGATTTTTCTTCGTCTTAGATCATCTAGATGTTCTTTTGATAGACTAATCGCTTCGTTTAAAAAACTTTGGTTAATATTTTGCTCTTTTTCGGAGAAAAATAGGGGTAACATCACGGATATAGTGGTTGTAACTATGACCACTGAAATCAGGTTTTCCATTAACCCAGTTCCTAAGTTTTTATTGTTTGGGGAAATTAATTTAAACAAAATCACAGCAGTATTTATTTATTTATTTTTTATAGGTATTCGATTTAATTTATTCAGGATTGTTGACCTCTATGGCACCTCCTCTAAAAACGGTTATCTCGCTTGTTTCTTCATCAGAAGTATTGGTCAAAGTTAAGGTTAAATCTTCATCTTCTACGACCCCTGAACCATTGTAAAGATTGGCTTGACCTCGACTATCAAAGCATAGAGCCCAGTTTGACAAATTACCACTCATGGCAATTTTTTCTGGTAGTGTTAGGTTTTCTTTGGTAAAGTTTAGATCGTTGAACCAGTTATTCATTAGTTCAATGGTTGCATTTTCTGTTTGAGTCGTTCCTAACTCTTCTCCTAATGTTATGGTTAAAGCACTGGTTGCTATAATTTCGTTGTTATTTTTATCAGTACCAACAGCGATACTATCTCCTACAACTAATCCTTCTGTAGAAGCTACAGTTAATTCCTGGTCAGTAGATGCTGCATCAGCAGTTAATTCTGTTGAACTTTCACAACCTCTTGTTTGAGCGATTTGAACTATATATTTATTACCAGGAGCCGTTGGATCTGGTTTAATACGATATGCTGATGTTGTGGAAATAGCTCGCATCCGTATCAAATTTAATACCCCAACAGTTTGATTTGTGGCGTTTCCTAGAGGATTTTCTGCCCAGCTTTTTACGGGTCCGGCGATGGCGGCAAATATCCCAATTATAGATAAAACAGCTAGAGTTTCTACTAATGTAAAACCTCTATTTTGTTGTTCTGATTTCAATAAATGATAAATTTTTGTCTTCATAGGTATGATGCTTTATTTAATAAAATATATATCCATGCTCAATTTTTAAAATATACTAAATATCACATTTTTGCAGTGATCTCAATCACGGTAAAATCACGGATTAACCAGTTATTTTTTTTAAAATATACGAATTATTACTGTTATTTCTAAGATAAACATAGAGTGTTTAAAATATTCACACAGATAAGCTACTAAGCATTTAAATTACTATTTTAGGGAAGAGAGAGAAAAGCTTTGAGGATTCGGACTAAAATTGCCAATAAGTATTTTAAATGGACAACAGCTTAATAACCGTGGGGTATAATACAAGTGATGTACCCTGACAGAAGTTTTCGACTTAATGGGGTACGAGAGGTCAAGGATTGAGGTAGGATGCAGGTGTGAGATATACTTTGATAACTCCCAAAGTGCCTTAATTTCTATATTTGTGATTGTTAAACCATCATTAATTTGTCGAAAAACATGGCAATTAGTCGTATTAGAATCGGTAAAGATAAAGCAGACTTAGTTAAATCTTTGGTAGATTTTAATGGAGGAAATGGTCCGTTTCAGACCTATGCAGATGTTATGACTTTTGCAGCAACATTAGGAGTAAAATATAATAAGCGTGTCACCCTTAACATTATTTCAAAAGAACCGGCACCTATTAGTTTAGATATTTTTGTTTCTCGGGGTTATGATACGGTTATAAAATTGTTAGCGATCGCAGAGACAAATGACCCGAATATTCTCTCTGTTTACGATCAACAAGTAGAAGAAAAACGAGTGCAGATTTTTGAAGAATATGCTAACGGGGGACTAGAAAAATTACAAGAAGAACTCAAGGGAATTGTTGACTACACAGAACACCTATTATTATTGTTAAATTTAGAGAGGTTTCCCAACAATCGTTCAGAAGAAGAATTTGATTTAACCCGATTTCTCTGAGAGTATGATGAATCTAAAAGAAACAAAAAAACAACTGAGAACAGAAATAATAACCAAGAGAGAGAACCTAAGTCAATCAGATTGGCAAGAAAAAAGTAGAAACCTTTGTGAAAACTTACAAAACTATCAGTTATTTAAACAAGCAAAAACAATTCTAGCTTACTTTTCTATTCGTCAAGAACCTGAGCTAAATTATCTCTTTTCAACTCAACAAAGTTGGGGGTTTCCTCGTTGTGTCAAAAAGTCATTGATCTGGCATTCTTGGCAACCGAAAGAACCCTTAATAGCCAATAAATACGGTATTTTAGAACCTTCTCCTAATGCACCTATTTTAACCCCTGAAAAAGTAGATTTAATCTTAATTCCTGCCGTTGCTTGTGATTATAATGGGTATCGTTTAGGTTATGGTGGGGGGTTCTACGATCGCCTTCTAAACAATCATCAATGGAATTCTATTCCTACTATTGGAATTACCTTTGAATTTGCTCTTTTCTCTCAGCTTCCCTGTGAACCTTGGGATCAGAAATTAAAAGCAATTTGTACAGAAAATAGGATTTTAAGCATATATACTTAACGATTGTTGATTAAGATTTATTAAGTTACTTAGCAACTCAAAACTGTTTTGCTAATATGAATGATAATTATTGCTAAACAAAAATTGATTTAGATAAAAATTAGTAGTAAATCGAGGTAATCTAAAGGAATTATGAAGCATTTTAGAGATGAATGGATACAGGAATGGTGCGACGAGAATGGATGGACAGACTTATTTAGAGAACGTTATAATCACTATTGGGCGTTTCCTCCTGGTGCAGTTATGCCCGAACCAATTCCTTCTGAAGTATTACATTTAATCAAAGCAACAAAAGGATTTTGTGTAGAAGAAAAAACCTGGTTAACTTCAGCAATCTTGGTTTCGATTATATCAGTTCTTTTAAGCTATCTCTTGAAAAATCCCATGCCCATTGTCTTTGCTTTTGCTTTTGCCGCTATCACTTCGGCTAAGTTAGAAGTAGAAGAGATTTAATGTTTTCTTAAGTTTAGAACTACCTGTAACTTAAGGAAAATTTTAGAGTTTAAAGGTAGTATTGATTGTGTTAATACCGTCGTCAATTAATCCAGAGGAATTGTAAACAAAAAGGAAAAAGATACAATACAAAATTGTTACGAGAAAAAGATAGGTACTTTTCCCCCTCAAGTAAAAGTTTTTTGTAGTATTGTAGAAATTTATTCGTTGTAATTCTCTTCTTTGTCAAAATATTGTTCAATATTGCCTCTGTTTTTTTCCCTATCGGATTCAAAGAATTTTTGTATGTCGTATTTATTTTCCTCATCTGATGGAGGTTGTTCCTGTTCCGGTTTCTCAAGGGTGTCAGGAATGACTATAGAAGGTTCCGAACTCTCTTGTTCGGTTATTTCTTTTGATTCTGGGGACTGAGGGGGAGGTTCGACTGGAATAGGAACTGCTTTAGTGGGTTCAGGAATGGGAGTTGGACTAGGGGAAAGTTCTGGAGTTGGAGTCGGGGAAGATTGATCGTTAGGAGTGGAAACTGTTTCTGGAGTAGGGGACGGTTGAACCTCTGGGGTAGGAGAAGCTTCAGGAGTAGGAGAAGCTTCAGGAATAGGAGAGGGTTCTGGAGTAGGAGACGGTTGCGATCGCCTATTTTTGATTGGTGGACGGGGTGTAAATCTAGGTTGGGAAAACTCTGGAGTTACGGTTTCTTCTGGAGTTTCGGGAGGAACAGAAGGGGAAGAACTAGGCTGCGATCGATCTTTTGTTCCTAAAACGATGCCTAACATTAACCCTCCGATGATAGCACTGGTTGCCAAAAACGATCCCAAGGCTAATAAGGCCCAAGGAGTTTGAGTCGAGGTTTCTAAGGAGTTTGCGGTAGGGGGTTGAGGAGAGGGTGTGGGTACTAAATTTTTTTGCCCGATGGCCATGGTTGCGGCGGTGGGAACGGTGTGGGAAAGCTGCAAAGCGTCTAACATTTCTGTTGCAGTGGAAAAGCGATCGCGGGGATGAAAACGAACTGCGCGATCGATGACATCTCCTAAATTAGACTCGATCTTTGGGGCTTCTTTTCGCCATAAAACCTCTCCAGTGTTGGGATTGGTGACTAAATATTGGGGGGTTTTTCCGGTCATTAGAAAGACCACCGTTAGTGCTAAACTGTATAAGTCACTAGAGACGATGGGACGACCAGCGGCTTGTTCTGAAGCCATATAACCAGGGGTTCCGAGTCCCACAGAGTAGGGAGTATGACCATTACTGTGAACCACCGTTGCTAGTGTTTCTTTAACGATGCCAAAATCTATTAAGACTGGTTTATTATCATCACTACGAATAATAATGTTATCTGGCTTAATGTCACGATGAATAATACGACGACTATGGACGTAATCTAGGATAGGTAAAATACCTAGCAATATCTCTTCTATTTGCTTGGATGATAGATTACCTTGTCGTCGATGGATTTGGGTTAAGGTTTCTCCCTCAATCCATTCTTGTACTAGGTAAAAATCTCCTCCTTCGGAGAAATAGGCGTATAGTGTGGGAATTTGCGGATGTTTTTCCCCTAACTCTTCTAATATGGCTGCTTCTTTGGCAAATCTTTCTTTTAACCAATCAGGAATTGTGGGAGACTGAACTGCTGGTTTAAGTTGTTTAATAACACATTTTCTTTCTGAGGGCATATGAGTATCGATGGCGAGAAATGTCTCTCCAAACCCTCCTTTTGCTAAGCTTTCAAGAACTTGATAACGATTGTTGAGTAGTAATGACACAGTACCCCCTTTATTGCCCTAGTCAGACAAATCAAGCTTTATTGTAGCTAATCTCATTCGGTTTTTGAGTTAAGTAAGATAAGGGACAAGTTAAATAAATAAACTTGCCCCAAAAAACAGGATGATCGTTTGAGTTTTATAAATTAGCTATTTTCTAGCAATAACCCAAATTGCATGAACTATACCAGGAATATAACCAAATAATGTTAATAAAATGTTAATCCAGAAATCTAGACCGATACCGACTTGTAGAAATACGCCGAAGGGAGGGAGAATAATGGCACAAATAATTCTAACTACGTCCATGTTTTTTCTTAAGTATATATACAGTGGTAATTATTGATGAACTGAATTGAGTTGTCAAGTTTTTCTTTTTTAACTATGAATATCTAGTTGAGAAAAACTTCTTAGGGGTTGAAGTTTGAGAATTGTTTGACGACTGGAAATGTACTCGTTCAAATAGTATTGATAATTAACGGGATCTTCTTGGGGATCAATAGTTTTATATTTTCGTTCGCAGTAATGACAGTATTTTTCTAGATTGACTTTCTCTAGGGATATTAAAGCGGCATCAATAATCAGATTTAGGCGGTTATTGTCTTCGTATTGTTCAATTTCTCGAAAATTTAAAAGTTGCTTGATTTTGTTATGAACTTCAGGTAACTCTAATACATGGCTTTCAAATTGAGAAATAAATTGTTGATTGCTTTCGTAGTTTATATTTAAGGTATTTTCTTCTATTTCTAATAAAATAAGCCAAATTTTACGATGCTCTGAGAGGCTAAAAATAATATTTTTTTCTTCTAATTTATCGAAAATTTCTTGACGATATTCGGGATAATGGATATAAATTTTTAATAGAGTGTTTTCTGCTTCTTTCAGTAAGCTATTCTCAGCAATATTTTCTGAGTTGATAAAAATTTTAGATTTATTTTTTTGAGAGAAGTTAGTAACAGGTTTAGTTAACTGAGTTTGTAAATTTTTGATATAAAGAGTAAGTAGTCTAGCATCTCCTTGAGCTAGAATCTCTGCACAATAACTAATATAATAACTCCGTTGATTGCTATCCGATAATTTGTTTAACAATTGAACCATTTTTTTTGCAACTTTTTCAAATTGATCTGCTTGTTTTAAATCTCTGTCTATTAAAAGCTGCTGGATTTGCCAATTCACCCAAAGTGGAGCTTTTTCAATTAATTCTTGATATTTTTTTGCTCCTTCATTATCAGATTTAATAAATTCATCTGCATCTTTTCCATTGGGTATATTGACAATTTTAAGATTAACTTGTCCAGAATAAATAAGAGATTCTATTTCAGTAATTGCCCTTTCTGTTGCTTTAATACCAGCTTTATCTGCATCAAAATTGAAGATAACTTCTTTTGAATCGCTATATCTTAATAACTGTTTTAATTGATTTTCACTAAAAGCTGTCCCTAGAGAAGCTACCGTATTAGTAATTCCTGCTTCGTGGAGTGCGATCACATCAAAATAACCTTCAACTACAATTGCTTTATCTGAGGAACGAATACTATTTTTAGCTTTATCTAAAGCAAATAAGGTTTTGCCTTTATTGAACAACGGAGTTTCAGGAGAATTAAGATATTTCGGTTCATCATCGGTTAAACTTCTCCCTCCAAACGCAATAATACGACCTTGAATATCTTTGATAGGAATCATTAAACGATCACGGAATGTATCATAATAACCATTACCTTTTTTTCTCGGTTTAATTAATCCAGCTTCTTCTACTAAAGCGATGGGATAACGTTTCTGTTCTATCAAGTAACGATACAATGTTTCCCATCCACTGGGTGCATAACCTAAGTTAAATTGTTGTATTGTTTCTGATTTTAATTGTCTTTTTTCGATTAAATAACTGAGTGCATTTTCTCCTAATTTTTCTTGCAGTGCGTGTTCATAAAAATTGCTAGTTAGAGCAACAATCTCATACAATTGTTCTCGTAAAGAAAGTTCTTTCTGAATTTCTTGTCGTTTTTCTGGTTCTAAAGTTTGGCAAGGAACTTGATAGCGGTTGGCTAATTCTAAGATGACTTGGCTGAAAGATTGTTGCCCAATTTCCATTAAGAATTTAATGCCGTTTCCCCCTTCTCCGCACCCAAAACAGTAATACATCTGCTTGCTTTGATTGACGGTAAAACTGGGAGTTTTTTCTTGATGAAAGGGACATAAACCAACATAATTTTGTCCTCTTTTTTTGAGAACAACATAATCAGAAACAACTTCATAAATATCAATTTTTTCTTTAACTTCTTCAATGGTATCGGGATGTAATCTAGGAAAGTTCATAATTATTTTAACTTAACACTTATAATTGAACCCTTAAAGCTAGGTGTTAAGGCTTTAAGGGAATCAATTTTAGTTGTGATGGATGACCCTAATTTAAGGTTTTTGCTTTGATCTTATCTATTCTATCTTGCTGTATCTTTTGGATTTATCTTGATATGAATTGTTACTGGTTCGATTTTAGCAAGGATTCCATTGTAAGCTGTTGTCCATTTAAAACACTTATTGAGAATTTTAGGATAAACCCTCAAATCCTTTCTCTCCGCTTCCTGCTCCCTACTCTACTGAAGCAATGGACTAAAGCCAGATTTGGGGATACGTTAGTTAAATTATTGTTCAAAGAACTGCTTGTGGCTTATGGTAGACATCAAGTTAAATAGCATCAAAAAAAAAGGAAGCTTAATGCTTCCCTAGTTGGTGGTTATTTAGGAAAAAATCATAAACTAAATTACAATCCCCGTGACACAACAATCCATCGAAACCATCAAGCGAGATTACCCTTATCAGTATTACGGAACCCATCCTAATGAGAATGAAACCACATTCCGAGTCTATGCACCTCGTGCTACAAGGGTTAGTCTCTTGCGTGAAGGAAACGGATGGGATTGTTTTGCCGAGACAATGACCAAAAATGAAGAAGGGGTTTGGGAAATTACCGTTCCTGAAAATCTAACTTGGAAGGAGTATAAATATCATGTTGAAAATGATAGTGATTATCTGAGTCAACCCTACGGAATGGCACGTATTGACCCCTTTAGTCCCCAGTTGGCAGTCACTTGGGGTAACGATGGCACCCGTAATTTTAATAGTATTGTTTGCGATCGCAATTTTTTTAAATGGACTCATAAGCATATCGAACTGCCTCATGAACCCATGAGCATTTATGAAATGCACCTATCTACTTTTCATGATGGAAATTATCGCGACATTGCCCACAAAATTGTAGATCATTTGGGTTATATGGGTTTTACCCATGTGCAGATTATGCCGCCGTTTCAAACCCCTATCCATCAGTCTTGGGGATATTTGGTGGGTTGTCCCTACGCTATTTATGAACGTCATGGAACAGTAGACGACTTCAAATATTTAGTTAATCATTGCCATGCTCACGGTATCGGAGTTATTGTCGATGTTCCTTTGGGTTTTGGGGTGCAAGACTGGGACTGTGGCCTAGCAAACTACGATGGCACCGATTTATATCACCATTCTGGGTCAAAAGGTTGGAATAATCAATGGAATAGTCGTATTTATAACGTAGGAGATACCTATGTGCAGAATTATCTCATCGGACTCTGTACTTATCTCTATCATGAATTAGGGGTTGATGGGGCGCGCATCGATGCTGTAGCTGCTCAAATCTTTTTTGACTACGATCGCGGCTTTTGGGACTGGCCTAAAAACGATCGCGAACAGGTAGAGTTAGAAAACTGGGATCTCTTTAACGGTTTAGGAGGCGATCGCTATTTTGAGGAGCGAGGATATTGGTTATCTGAGGCCATGGATTTTGCTGGATTAAGGTTTCTAAGGGACTTACACGCCCGCTTACAGCATACTGCACCGAAATTTATTACCATTGCTGAAGAATCACGACGGGTATTCCCTAGATTAGCTTGTCCCGTCCATGAGGGAGGATTAGGTTTCACTTACGCTCAAAATATGGGGGAAATGCACCGTGTTCGCAGTTATTTGCAAATTCCCATTGAACAACGTTTAATCGAACATATCGAAATCCTTATCCATAATAACAGTGCGGAAACTATGGTTAACGCCATGAATACCCATGACGAGTGTGCTAATGGTAAGGTACGACTGATCACAGAATTGGGTAATCATGTTCCTTTGATTGGTTTAGCGGCACTTTGTTGGTTTCGTCCCGGCGCGCCGATGATTTTCCAGGGGGATGAGTTTGGAGAGGAGGGTTATTTTGATGTTTTCCAGGGGGTTGACTGGTCAAAAACTGGGGAATATGCAGCTATTCATCAACAACAAATTTCTAACAATTTTCACGATCTTAATCAACTTCTTCGTAATGAACCTGCATTAGCTCGTCATAACATCCATTCTATGATTCGTAATGGTTCTAATAATGAGCGTAAATGGTTTAGTTTTATTCGATGGGGTAGCGATGTTGGTTTTGAATCTGATAAGTGGGAAGATCACAAGGATGATATTATTTTTGTCCGTAATGAAACCCCTTATCAAGTTGAATGTAATGTAGAGATTTATGTGCCGGTAGTTGGAGAATACAAGGTTATTTATAACTCTATTGATCAGCGTTATATTGGTTCTCAACACTACAACCAACATGATCCTTATTGGACCATTCATAGTTCAGGACAATTCCTTTATTTCGATGTTCATCCCTTCCAAAATATTGCTTTTAAATTGAAATGATATGACACCAAACCGTAGGGTTTAACGCTGAGCGAAGTCGAAGCGTTAACCCCTACAACATTAACATCTATGATCTAAGTTGATTAAAATAATATCAGCAATTGAAATGATGGGTTTATGTGGGAAGTTATATTAAATGCGATCGCTTGGTTAAATGAATTCTGGACTACCCATCAAAAAGATATCCTGATGACAACTTTATCAGGGATAGGTATTGCTACCATAGGGGTGATCTTTTCTATTATTGTTTGGTTGTTTAAGCGATGGCGAAAAAAGCGTCAGTTAGAAAGAGACAAGAAATTTTCTCAACCTAAGTTACCATTTCAGTTAGTTAAACCTAATGGGGATGTTTATTCCTTGCTTTATCCTCCTGAAAGTGACTATAAAAATCCTGTTTTAGCAGATAGAAATATTCCTTATCAGCGACGTATTCATGAAAAAAATACCACCCAAGAGTTATCTGATTTACTCTTTGAACATCGGTGGGTTTTAATTATGGGAAGGACAGGAATTGGTAAAACCAGAGAAGCAGCAGAAGTGGCACAAAAGTTAAACAATGAAGGATGGACGGTGTTAAAATTGAAGTTAGGGGAATGGTTAGATCGTCCAAATAATGAACAATTACAGGCAATTGGTACAGATAGAAAGTTACTGTTTTTATTGGATGATTTACATCAATTTATGCGTCGTAGTGAGAATATTGAAAAGCATCCGCAGGGAAAAGATAATTTAGCATTACCGATAAACATTCCTTTACAAGAACGGTTATTAGATACTTTGAAAGCCTATGAAAATGATGTAGCTGATCCCCAAGAAATTCGAGTATTAGCAATCACTCGTAATGAAAAAGAAGGTTATTATTCCGGTCAAGATAGTCCTTGGGATAAGTTACAATGGGATAAATATCAAAAGCTTTGGGATAAGTTTTATGTTTATAAAATGCCTGATCCTGAAAATGGGGCAGTTGTAGAATTGTTTAAGAATATTATTCCTGAAACGAACATTAAAAAGGAAACTGATTATATTGATTTAGCGGTTTCTAATGATGGCACTTTTCGGAATGTGGTGGAAAATTTAGTTACTTTAGATAATGGTAATTTAGCGTTAAATAAACAGAATTTTAAGGAGACTTTACAGGGAACATGGGATAAACGATACAAAAAAGCAATTGAAGGGGATAACTTAGCAGAATTTATTTATGATGGGATAGATTTATTACAGCAGTGTAATGTGCCGTTGAATGAATTGTTAGTTAAAGAAACGGCATTATTAATGGTAAGGGGAAATTGGTTACAAAGGTTATGGTATGGTTTTCGTGTGCAAAAAAGTTTAAATTGTTTAATAGAAATCGAACGTATTTTAAACCCTCGTGATGGACAAATTGAGGAGAGAGGAAACAGAGTTGATATTACAGATTATTGGTATAAGTTAGAGAAGTTAATCTTAAGATTATTTAAGTCTGATTCTCAGTTGATGACAGATGCTTTAACTAATTTTAGTTTATATCTTTATCAAAAAAACCGTTATAAACATTCCTTGAAATGTTATCAGCAGTTGGTAACAGTGGTGAAAGAGGATGCAGATATTTTGTTTAATTTAGCAACAACTTATGCTTATTTGGAGAGATATGATGAAGCCATATTATCCTACGATAAAGCCCTTGAATTTAAACCTGATTATGATGCAGCATGGTATAACCGAGGGATTGCGTTAAAGAATTTAGGAAGATTAGATGAAGCCATATTATCCTACGATAAAGCCCTTGAATTTAAACCTGATGATGATGCAGCATGGTATAACCGAGGGATTGCGTTAAAGAATTTAGGAAGATTAGATGAAGCCATATTATCCTACGATAAAGCTATTGAAATTAAACCTGATGATGATGCAGCATGGTATAACCGAGGGATTGCGTTAAAGAATTTAGGAAGATTAGATGAAGCCATATTATCCTACGATAAAGCCCTTGAATTTAAACCTGATGATGATGCAGCATGGTATAACCGAGGGATTGCGTTAAAGAATTTAGGAAGATTAGATGAAGCCATATTATCCTACGATAAAGCCCTTGAATTTAAACCTGATGATGATGCAGCATGGTATAACCGAGGGATTGCGTTAAAGAATTTAGGAAGATTAGATGAAGCCATATTATCCTACGATAAAGCTATTGAAATTAAACCTGATTATGATGCAGCATGGTATAACCGAGGGAATGCCTTAGATGATTTAGGAAGATTAGATGAAGCCATATTATCCTACGATAAAGCCCTTGAATTTAAACCTGATTATGATGCAGCATGGTATAACCGAGGGAATGCCTTAGATGATTTAGGAAGATTAGATGAAGCCATATTATCCTACGATAAAGCTATTGAAATTAAACCTGATAAATATGAAGCAATTTTTAATAAAGCCTTATGTTATGCAGAGTTAAAAGATGTAGAAACCTTTGATAAATTATTCGCTACTCTTCCCCAAGACTATCGAGATAACTTGTTAAATAACCCCGACTTTCAAACCTTTATTGATAATCTTCATGGCAATAATAACAGCGATTGAATGATAATTAATAAATTTTAAAGTGTAGGATTTAACAATGTTAAATACCTACGATAAAAAAGATTATAATCATCATGGAGATCATTTAGCCATAGTTCAGGCTATTATAGGAATAAGAAATTTTAACCGTCATATTTATTAATATGCCTAAAAAGGTTAGAGAATTAAAACAGATGTTGCAAAAAGCAGGGTTTACCCTTTTACCCAAACGAGGAAAAGGAAGTCATTCTTATTGGTTGCATCCGCTTTTAGATGAGCCGATTATTCTTTCGGGAAAAGATGGGAGTGATGCTAGATTTTATCAAGAAAAAGCTGTTAAACAAGCTTTAAAAGCAATTCAAAGATTACAAGGAGATAATTAACCATGAAATATAGTATTGTAATTCAATGGTCAGACGTTGATCAAGTATACATTGCTCATCTACCCGAATGGGGAAAATATGCAAAGACTCATGGCGAAACCTATGAAACTGCCCTAGAAAATGCTAAACAAGTATTAGAAGATTTATTATATGCTTATGAAAAGATGGGGAAACCTATCCCACAACCTCAAGTCTTACAAAGTCTCTAGAAAACTATTACAAATAAGAATTTTATGAGTCAATGCGATGTCTGTAGAAAAGAAGGAATTATTACACGATATATTTCAAGAGGCTATGGAAAAGGAGATGATTTATTAGTCATTGAAAATATTCCCCTCTTAAGCTGTCCCCATTGTGGCGAAAGTTATTTTACTGCCAAAACCCTACATGAAATTGATAAAATTAAAAAACATCAACATGAGAGAGTTAACAAATTCTTTTAATACGATATATTGCTAATTTTGGGGTTAAGGGATTAGCTAAGATAATAGAATTAGTCAAATAAGAATAAAATTCAGCCATCACCTGTGAAGAGACACAAAGTTTCTGCTTGTCAGTGGGACGAAATATCTCTAAAGCAGCAGTATGTTGAGGAACTTTTGTGTTAGAAACATAAGCCAAAATATTCGTATCAAGATAAATTCGCTTAACCTCTTTTTCCATACAGCATTGTTCGATTAAATGGTTCAAGAATATCACTCTCAAAGAATATATCGTCTAGAGAATCAAACCTATTTGTTTCTCTAACCACAGAGTCAGATACTTGTTTTTGATTTTGTTGTTTAAAATATGAGATCATTGCTTGCAATTGTTCAATTTGCTTTGCTGTTAAGCCATCTAAGTCAATGTTATTTGTATTTTTTTTATTCATCAGTAAAAAGGACTCTATAAATTAGATTTGGCTATCTTAATCATAGCGGATACTTAAATATATAATAATAACACAATAACTGATAAAGAAATCTTAATAGAAGTACAAAGAAATCAGATAGAAGTTATTAGAGTTTTACACCGACGAGAATTTTATCGTTATTTTCCCTAATAAACAAGATATATTGTCTATTAATAAGACAATATATACTTGATTACTATAACAAATAACTATGAAACCAATTATTCATATTTGTATTCTGTTAAGCATATAAATTAGCTACATATTCCCCATAACCATTGTAAGGTAATGTCTCTTTTATTTCCCAAGATAAACCAGGCCCCGTACTAATAAATTTTTCCGTTGCTTGGGACCATCGGGGGTGAGGTTTAGAAGGGTTAACATTGGCTTCAAAGTCGTATTCGTTGGGGTCAATAGTGTTCCAATAAGTAGCTGGTTGTTCTTTCAAAAATTCGATTTTTACGATAGATTTTGCTCCCTTAAAACCGTATTTCCAAGGAATAACCATTCGTATGGGTGCGCCGTGTTGTTTCGGTAAGTCCTCACCATAAATTCCCACCGCAAAAAATGCTAATTCATTAGCCATTTCTTCAATTCTTAATCCTTCTTTATAAGGCCAGGGTAAACCTCCTAAATGGAAACTAGGCCCCGTAGTAATTTCTTTGTCATAAAAGGAAGTAAAACGGACATATTTTGCTTCACTTGTTGGTTCAACTGCCGCCATTAATGCTTTCATAGGAAACCCAACCCAAGGTAATACCATCGACCAAGCTTCTACGCAGCGAAAGCGATAGATTCTTTCCTCTAAATTAAATGTTTTTTTGATGTCATCTATATCGTAAGTTTGGGGATTCTTTACTAATCCTGTAACTTCAACTTTCCAGTTTTCTGTGGGTAAATTTTGGGCGTTTAACCAAATCTTTTTGGTTCCTCCAAATTCATAAAAATTGTTGTATTGCCCCGCTAATATTTCTTTGGTCATGGGGCGATCTACTTTACTAAATTCAGGGGAGGTTTTGATTCCTGGAATTTTAGGCTTTTGTAATGTTGCTTCTAAAGCGGTTTGAGAGGCTGATTTTTGACACCCTGACAAGGGAATTAAACTACTGGCAATGCTCGAAGCAACTATTCCTTTTAAGAGGCGACGACGGTTAAAATAAACGTTGTCAGGAGTGATTTTATTTTCAGAAATATCCCAAGCAGGAGGAATGCGAATTAAAGGCATAATTTTAAAAGATTGATCAAAAAAAACAGAAATATTAGATAAAGAAAAACAAGATTAACTAATTGTCATTATAGCATAACATTACTCCCTGATCCCTTGTTACCTGAAATAGCAATTTAAATGGTTAATAGCTGATCTAACTCAGGTACATACTGTTACACAAAAGGAAAAAGTAGATTATAATTGATAGACTAGTCCCTACAAATTCAAAGCTTTTAGTTGTGCTTTTGCTTTTTGTAAGGATTCAAACCATTCTTTATCTGGATCACTATCAGCTACAATTCCAGCACCAACTTGTCCCCAAACACTAGATAAATTAGGTGATAATGGTGTATAAAGTAAGGTTCTAATTAAAATATTTAGATCTAAATTTCCTCGATAGTCTAAATAACCACAAGAACCATAAAATAAATTGCGCTTAATAGGTTCTAATTCTTCAATAATTTCTAAACATCTTACTTTGGGACATCCTGTAATAGTTCCCCCAGGAAATAACGCTTTAATAAGATCAATGGATGTTTTATCGTGACGTAATTTGCCTTTAATATTACTAACTAAATGAAGAACATGGCTATATCTTTCAATAGTCAATAGTTCATCAACTTCAACTGATCCCCATTGACATACTTTCCCGAGATCGTTACGCTCTAAATCCACTAACATAATATGTTCTGCTCTCTCTTTAACATCAGAAGAAAGTTCCATTAACATAGCTGTTTCTTGTTGAAAATTTCTTCCTCTAGGACGGGTTCCAGCAATGGGACGAGTTTGAGCGATTTGATTATTTAAACTAACTAATCTTTCCGGGGAACAACTAATTACATCTCCCCAAGGCGATCGCCAATAACTAGCAAATGGAGAAGGATTAATTAATTGTAGTTTTTTATATAGCTGCCAACTTTTTAATGAAGTTTCTGTTTGAAATCTCAAGGATAGATTTGCTTGAAAAATATCTCCTGCTTTTATATATTTTTTTGCCTGAAGTACTGATTTTATATAGTCTGTTTGATCGGTGTAAAAAGATAAACTAGAAGAGGAAGCTTTTGGGGAAGGAGAAAAAGGATAAGGTTTGGTTTCTAATTTGAATTGTAAGTTATCTAATTCTTCAAAAGTATGAGCAGCCAACCATAATTTTTGTTGCAGGTGATCTAAAATTGCAAAAGAGTTAGGTTCGTACCAATAAGCAACAGGAAAAGGTAAATGATCAGGATTACAACGAGGTAAAGATTCGATTTCCCAGGCCAAATCATAGCCAAACCATCCTAACCATCCTCCCGCAAAAGGAAGATTTTCAGGAGCAGAGAAATCGTCATTTTTTTGTATTAATAATTGCTGTAAAAATGGTAAAATGTTGCCTAATTCGGGAGTCCATAATCTAGATCTACCATTAATAATACGAGGTTCTCCTGCACAAATGGAATAACGGGAGAGATAAGGATAGTCAGAGGGTGTAGGAAAAGGACTTTCTAGTAAAGTGGCGATGTTTGTATCATGCGCATATAACCTCTCAAAAACCTCTGAACCAGTTAACTTTTTTAAGGGAAGCGATCGCCAATGCCAAGATAATAAATGAGTCATACAAAAGGATAATTAAGTTGTCTCTCACTGTCCTCGTTAACATCTATTATAAAGGAATAAAGAGAATCATCACTAGAAGAATCTCCATGTCTTGAGGAGTTTCCTTAATTCTTATTATTTTATTAACTGTTCCGTTGGGAATAAGTTTTTGCTAATTAATTAATAATCAATTAAAAAATCCTTATAAAATAATATTTGAAGTCACCCCCACCAGTGTTATCGATTCATCAGACAAAGAATTAAATTTCAATCGTTTTTACAAATTCCCTGATTAAATAAATCCGATTTATCCGTAATTTCCCTATTTTTAGTGTAAACAAATAAAACAGAATGTTTAAAAATGTGAACTTAGCTGTAATAATGTAAATTAACGATCCATCCTTAAATATTTATGACTACAACTAACATCGATAATAATCAGACAGATAAAGTGCTAGCAGCAATGAAAAAATTTGCTGAACAGTACGCAAAACGAACAGGTACATACTTTTGTAGCGAACCCTCTGTAACCGCAGTAGTTATCGAAGGACTTGCAAGACATAAAGAAGAACTTGGGGCCCCTCTGTGTCCTTGTCGTCATTACGAAGATAAGCAAGCAGAAGTAAAGAATACCTATTGGAACTGTCCTTGTGTTCCCATGCGAGAACGGAAAGAATGTCATTGCATGTTGTTTATCACCTCAGATAATGAGTTTGCTGGTCAAGAACAAGAAATTGATTTAGAGTTCATCAAAGAAGTTCGAGAAAAGATGACCACTAAGTAAAAATCATGACATCAGAAGAATTTTTGCAAGGGATTGAGCAATTTAATCGACGAGATTTTTATGCTTGTCACGACACCCTAGAAGCGGTTTGGGTCGATGCGGCAGAGTCGGATAAGCGTTTTTATCAGGGTATTTTACAAGTGGCCGTGGGATGTTATCATCTCACTAATCATAATTGGCGTGGTGCAGTTATTTTATTAGGAGAAGGAGTCAGAAGACTCCGTGACTATCAACCTGATTACGAGACAATTAATGTCACTCAGTTGTTAGAAGAAAGTCAAGCTCTATTAAAGTATCTTCAATATAGTGACCCCGATAATGTAGCCGAAATTGCTCGAACTTTGCAAGAATCTTCTGATCGTTCTCCCTGTCAGTTTCCTTACATTGTTAGATTATGAATTTCCCCTATTAATATCAAGTCTATCTAAGAAACTATAAAAATGTTAGCTATTTTACCTCTAATAACGTTTTTTTTGCTCTTTTTACTTTGGTACGAAACTGACCGGGATTGGCGAATTTCTTATTTATCTTCTGTTATCATTTTCGGTAGTTTAATAGCTCTTTCTTCGGAAATATTAACTGTCATAAATGCCCTAAATTTGTCAATGATTTTGAGTTTTTGGGTATTGACTAATGTAATCTTAGCAGGGTATTACTACAGGAGTTTCAAGAGAAAAAGCCGAGCTTTCCCTTCATGGCATTTTCCGAAATTAAGCATACTGTCTTGGTTGATTTTAGCTAACCGCCGAGAAGCCCCGCACTATAAACGAGGGGGATTTATCAA